>LNEA01000632.1 GCA_001464855.1 Rhizobiales bacterium Ga0077530 | reverse complement strand
TCCATCGAGAACAGACTGGCGCCGGTCGCGGCGAGCGCATCGAGACCGGCGCGATCGTCCGTCGGGCTCAGCATTGCGGCAACGATGGCGCCGGGCACGAGGCCACGAACTTCGTCGACGGAAGGTCGGCGCACTTTCAGGAGAATGTCGGCGCCTTCGACCGCTTCGGCTGCAGTCGCCGTAACGATGGCACCTTGCGCCTTGTAGAGTTCGTCGGAGAAGCGGGAGCGAACGCCGCTGCCGGCCGCAACCCGTACGGCGCATCCCAGCGCCACCAGCTTGCGTGCCGTCTCGGGTGAGATGGCGACACGCGACTCGTCGGGTGCCTCGGGCGTTACCGCAACCGTCACCATCGCGTCGCGTCCTTTGTCGTCGTTGAGGCTGGAAGAAATCGCCACCGCACCCAGCGCTGTGATCCACAGCGATGGAGCAGCGCCACGGGCAATAAGAGGTAGTTAGACCAGGAAGAAGGCCATGCCGGCGAGGATCACGATGACGATGACCGTCAGGATCACCGTGCCGCGCAGGAAGCCATGGTAGGTCCGCTCGTGTTCGCGATAGTCCATCGCGTGATGGCCGCCGGACGTGTCAATCGTCATTGAATTCCCCTGCACTGCCTGGTTCGTACGATCCCTCACTACCTGATGGCATCGGATGCATCAAGCACGGGGTGCAACCTGTGGACTTGGGCCGCGGGGATTATGCGGCGCGGGCCTCCTTTGCGGCGGCGCCCCAGGCGACGATCGCCTCGATATCGGGTGCATCGCCGTCCCGCAGGACCCGTTGGCCTTCGGATGATGTGGCATAGGCCAGAACAGCGGCGCAGAGGTCGTTGGATGAGGTGGCGGCGAGGGTCGCAGCATCGCGGAACCCCGCCCCCACGATGAGCTGTGCGTGGGTGCCGCGGAGATCCGGGACCGCGATGACCAAGCGTGCCTGGTCCTGCCAATCGCAGACGGTGCTCGTCATGATGTGCCGCACCGCCAGTGTTTCGGCGATGAACTGGGCATCGGCATCGAGAAAGTCGCCGACGGTCATCAATCCGATTTTGTTGAGGCGGAGGGCTGTTTTGGGGCCGATGGAGGGTGCGTCGACAATGTCGTCGCCGCGCGCGAGATAGAAGCGGCGTGCCCTCGGCGGGGCGGCAGCGAT
>LNEA01000631.1 GCA_001464855.1 Rhizobiales bacterium Ga0077530 | reverse complement strand
GCCTACAGCACCGCGAAGACCGGTGTGGTCATGATGTCTCGCCAGCTTGCGTACGAATGGGGGCCGCACGGGGTACGCTCGAACGTCGTCAGTCCCGGCCTCATTCGCACACCGCTCAGCGAGGCTTTCTACCAGGCGCCGGGCGTCACCGAGGCGCGCGCACGGATCGTGCCGAGCGGACGGGTCGGAACGCCGGAAGATATTGCCCGCGCCATTACCTTCCTCGTGTCCGACAAGGCTGACTACGTGAATGGCGCGGAGTTGCTTGTGGATGGTGGTGCGTCCGGCATCCTGATGGGCCAGATCCCGCGCCCTGGATTCGAGGGCAAGGGCTGACCCGCCGCCGAATAGGCCGGCGTGGACCTGCGTCAACGCACCTTCGGTGTGCGCCGACCGACGGCACCTTCGATGAGCGCGATCAAGCGGCTCTCGTCGCGCGTGTCGAGCTTCATGCGTACCGGAAGCGCGCGAGCCGCATTGCGCAACTCGGCCAGCGGACCGTCAAGGCCGGCGAGGCGCACGCGGTCCTTCTCTGTGGTCACGAGAGTCGCGCCATGGCTGCGTGCGAGATTGAGGAGGCGGGTGGCGTCCGCAGGCGTGAAGGCGTGATGGTCGGGAAATGCGATCTCGTTAGCGATACGGGCGCCGAGCGAGCGCAGAGTCGCGAAGAAGCGTTCGGGAACACCGATGCCGGCAAACGCGACGACTGGCGCGCCTGACAGCCAATCGGCTGCCTCGCTTGGCGCGATGCGGGCGTCCATGACTGGGCCCTCGAAATCACGGCGCAGGCGATTGGCGAAGTCGTGGGCCGATGCGCCTACCGCCGAGCCCTGGTTGACGACGACGGCATCGACCAAGCCCAGTTGAAAGGCGAGCGGCGCGCGCAGTGGCCCGGCGGGGATCACGCGGCCGTTGCCGATCCCCCGCGCGCCGTCGACAACCGCCACCGTGAGATCCTTGGCGATCGCCGCATTCTGCAGACCGTCGTCCATGATGATGACGTCGGCACGGTCAGGGCTTTCTGCTATGGCCCGCGCGCCATTCGCGCGGTCGTGGCAAACGAGTGTCGGATGGGCAGCCGCCAGTAAAAGCGGCTCGTCGCCGACATCGCCGGCCCGGTCTCGCGACGCATCGACCCAGTGGGGGCCGCGCAGCCGGCCGCCATAGCCACGCGACAGGAACGCCGGCTTTAGCCCCATCGCCTGGGCGATGCCGGCGACTTCGAGCGCGAGTGGCGTTTTGCCCGTGCCGCCCGCCGTGAAGTTACCGATGCAGATGACGGGAACGCTTGCCCGATAAGCCGATGTGCGCGCGAAGCGGCGCTGCGCGAGCCGCCCCCAAAGTAAGGCGGCAGGTTCGAGGAGCTGGCCGACCACCCCCGGCGACGGGGCATACCACCATGTGGGCTCGCGCATCGTCACCGGCAGGCTTCCTTGCGTCCGTCGTTCCGTTCCGCCCGGGCATCGTCTGGCTAAGCCCATGTAGCAAGTTGGTGACAGTCGAGCTGTCTGTGCAAATTGGGATTTGACATAGCCCGTGGCGGTTCTACAAGCTCCGCGCATTGGGACCGGTTGGTCCCTGCCTTTGGGGGCCCGGTTGGGAGCCGTCGCAGAACGGATCCGGTGCCGAACTCTCGTGGGGTGGTGATCCGCACTCGAGGATGCATACGCGTCATGAACCGCACAGCAGAGCTGGATCGCGTTCGGAGACGATGTCTGCATGTCCGCTAGGACGAATCACCTGTACTGCGAGGTCAAGGCAATCTTGCCCTCGATTCATATCTACATCCTGTCGAAAATGCCCGAATAGCTGGAGACAAGTATCATGATGCTCGTCGCTACGTCCGTGCGCGCCAGCGCCATTGAAGGCGTCGGCGTGTTCGCGGTGGACTTCATTCCTGCCGGAACCCCGATTTGGGCGCTCGACGAGCGCTTCGACAAGGTATTCACAGAAGAAGAAGTCGCGAGTTTCCCGAAAAATGTTCAGGACTACTTCGCGCGCTACGGTTATCCGCACATGGAGCGGGATGGTTTCGTTGTGCTCGAGCTCGACAACGGTCGGTTCATGAACCACAGCCTCCAGCCGAACACCGATTTCACGCGGCCGGATGTGGGTTACGCCATCGCCGACATTCACGCCGGCGAGGAGCTGATCTGCAACTACTTCGAATTCGATCGGGGCTTCACGGGCTTCGATGTGCCGGCGGTTGCGGCCATGGACCCGGCCTTTGCCCCTCAGGCGCCGGCCAATGGCAGCATGAGCGTCGGCGCGGGAATTTGATCCGGTTGACCGCGCCGAACGCCACGTTGGCGTTCGGTGGGAGGTCCGCGCGGCCGATCGGTCCGGATACGGGGGCGGCGGCCGGTTGAGGCTGGCTGTTGCCGCTGTGCTTTATGCGGCGTGTAGATCTCCGCCCGCGGCTCCCAGGTAACATGGTGTTCACTTGGCGCCGGGCCCCGAAATGCCGTAAAGATCGGGCCAATACACCTGTGTCGGCCGGTTCCGTTGCATACGGACCATGGCCATCGACGCTCAACTGGCGCGGCCCTTTTGCCGCGTCACACCATCGCGAAGGAGATCGATGTGACGGCGACCCCATTTTCTGTGCTGACTCGCGGCATCAGTCGTCGTGACGTTCTGCTCGGTGCGGCGAGCGTCGCGGCGCTCAGCGTTGCAATCGGCGCGACGCCGGCGCTGGCTCAGCGACGCCCGGCGGGCCCCGACGAGGTGCCGGTCGAAGAGCTGATGAAGCCAGGCCCGCTGCCCGATCTGATTCTCGGCAAGGCGGACGCTCCAGTGACGATCGTGGAGTACGCCTCGCTGACCTGCAGCCATTGCGCCAATTTTCACAACACCGTCTATCCGGCGCTCAAGGAGAAATACATCGACACCGGCAAGGTGCGGTTCATTCTCCGCGAGTTCCCGCTCGACAATCTCGCAGCGGGTGCAGCGATGCTCGCGCGTTGCGCGGGTGGCGACTCCACCCACGCCATGATCGGCGTACTCTTCAAGACGCAGGAAAAGTGGGCGTTCGTGCGCGGAAGTGCGGTGCCGGAGCTGTTCAAACTGGCGCAGCAGGCCGGCTTCACACAGGAGCGGTTCGACACCTGTCTCAATGACAAGGCGACGCTCGAACTCATTGTTGCGGCCCGCGACAAGGCGAGCAAGGATTTCGGCGTCAACTCGACGCCGACGTTCTTCATCAACGGTAAGCGGCTCAAGGGGCGCACGGATACGCTCGAGTCGTTCGATCAAGCGATCGCACCGCTGCTGAATGGCTGACGCGAGGGTGGCAACTGGCAGCATCGTCCGGATTTTGGCGGCGCAACGCTGGGCGCGGGCAGGCGCGCTCGCTTCCCTCCTGGCGCTGGGCGGCTGCTCGACCGACGCCATGATCTCGCTCGAAACGGCCGCGGCGCCGGCCGTCGCGGAAACGTCGCTTGTCGGTGTCGCGGCGAAGCCGCCGGAAAAGACCTTCGATCCATTCTCCGGTGGATCGTCGACCGACCGGCCGCTACGGGAGGTCATTCAAAATCCGTCGCTGGCCGAAGTCATGCGGCCAGGGCCGCTGCCGGAGTTCTCCGTCGGACGGGAAGACGCCCCCGTCACCATCATCAAGTACGCGTCGCTCACCTGTCCGTTCTGCAAGCGCTTCCAGGCGGAGGCTTATCCGACCCTAAAGCGCGAGTATATCGATACGGGCAAGGTGCGGTTCATGATCCGCGAGTTCCCGATCGGCAAGACCAGCGGTATGGCGACCATCGCGTTGCGCTGCGCCCCGATGTCCCGCTACCTCGACTTGTACGGCCGTTACCTCGCCCAGCAGGCCCAATGGGTGTCGCAGGAGGTTCGGATCGAACCGATCCTGAAGGTTGCACAAGGTGTTGGCTTGACATCGGAGCAGTTTGACAGCTGTCGGCAGAATCAGGGCATGATTGCCGCGCTCAATCAGGTGAAGGACCGTGGCCGCGAACTCGGTATTATCGGTACGCCGAACTTCTTCATCAACGGGCGCCTCATCAAGAAGGCGCTGGGGCTGAAGGAGCTGCGCGAGATCATCGATCCGCTGATCGAGGGGCGATCGCTGGCCGCGACGCCGGTGTCGGTTCCGCGTTGAAGATCGGCTTCCGCTTGCTGCGTCGTATAGACGACCACCGCTTGTGAGGCAGCGCACGTGAAGATCACGAGACTTCGGCTGCTCGGCTTCAAGTCATTCGTGGAGCCGACCGAGCTTGTCATCGAGCAGGGTCTGACGGGCGTCGTCGGTCCCAATGGCTGCGGCAAATCGAACCTGCTCGAGGCGCTGCGCTGGGTGATGGGCGAGACGTCCTACAAATCCATGCGCGCCTCGGCCATGGAAGACGTGATCTTTGCCGGCACCAATTCCCGGCCGGCCCGCAATATGGCCGAGGTTACGATCTCCATCGACAACTCGGCGCGCACGGCGCCGGCTGAACTCAATGACGCGGACATCCTGGAAGTCACGCGCCGCATCGAGCGCGACGCGGGCTCGGCCTACCGCGTCAACGGCGGCGAGGTGCGCCAGCGCGATATCAAGCTGCTGTTCGAGGACGCGGCGACGGGCGCGCGTTCGCCGGCGTTGGTGCGCCAGGGACAGATCGCCGAGATCGTCAATGCAAAGCCCGAGCAGCGCCGCCGGATCCTGGAAGATGCCGCGGGCGTTGCCGGGCTGCATAGCCGCCGTCACGAGGCTGAGCTGCGGCTCAAGGCTGCCGAGGGGAACCTCGCCCGGGTCAACGACGTGCTTGGTCAACTCGGTGGCCAGATCGAAACGCTGAAGCGGCAGGCGCGACAAGCGAAGCGCTATCGCGAGCTGTCGATCGAGATCCGCAAGTGCGAAGCGCTTCTGTTGCACTTGTCGTGGACCGGTGCGCAGGGTGAGGTCGTCGCGACTGAAGCGGCGCATTGGGAAAGCCTCAGCACGCTCGCCGCCGCAACTGAGCGCGAAGCCGCGTGTGTCGTCGAAGAAGCGCAGCGCGCCGATGCCATGGGCCCGCTGCGCGAGGAAGAAGCGCGGCGCGGCGCGGCGCTCGCCCGCATCCGGATCGAGCAGGAAGCGTTCGAGAAAGAGGCCCGCCGCCTCGCCGATCGCCAGCGCGAACTGACGGCGCGCACCGAGCAGATGCGACGCGACATTGCGCGCGAGCAGCAACTCGTCGCCGAAGCGCGCGAGATCATCGACCGGCTCGCCGGTGAGGCCGAAACGATCACCGCCGAAAGCGAAAGCGGTATGGTTGCCGAAGAGGCTGGCCGCGATCGGTTGGCTTCGGCCGAAGCAGCGTTGAGCGTCGCCGAGGCTCGCCTCGCCGAACTCACCCGACGTGTGATCGAGGCGCGCGCACGTCGCCGTAGCCTCGAGAGTACGCGCGCCGAGCGCATCGGTCAGGTGCGGCGGATCGAACAGCAGCTTGTGACGCTCGCGGCCCAGGCTCGGGACATCGCGGCGAAAGCTCCTGACGCAGAAAAGCTGCAGCAACTCAGCGAGGCGGGCCAGCGCCTGATGCGCGAGGTCGGCGAGATCGAAGCCGAAGCACTCGTTGCCGAGGAACACGCTGTGGAAGTGGCGGCGGAAGCGCGCGTGCGTGAGCAGGCGAGCCAGGCCGCGCTGTTGACGGCAGGTCAGCTTCGCACGGAAGTCGAAACGCTGACCAAGCTGCTGCTGCCGTCGCGCGACGATGGCCTGCCGCCGATGATCGATGAACTCCGTGTCGCGCCCGGCTATGAGCGCGCACTCGGAGCGGCGCTCGGCGACGATCTCGACGCGCCGATCGCAGACGATGCCCCTATGCATTGGCGCCGCGTCGATCGCGGGCTCGACGATCCGCCGCTGCCGACCGGCGCGGCGCGGTTGGCGGCGAAGGTCAAGGGACCGCCGGAGCTGGCGCGGCGGCTCGCGCAGATTGGTGTCGTTGCACGCGAGGATGGGCGCCATTTGCAGCCGCATCTGCGGCCCGGCCAGCGACTTGTTTCGCTGGAGGGCGACCTGTGGCGGTGGGACGGGTTTACGATTGCTGGGTCTGCCCCGACGGCGGCGGCGATGCGGCTTTCGGAGCGCAATCGTCTCGGCGAACTCGAGGTGTTGGAGGCGGCGGCGCGGCGCGAAGCTGACGAACTCGCCTC
>LNEA01000630.1 GCA_001464855.1 Rhizobiales bacterium Ga0077530 | reverse complement strand
TGAACGACGAAATCGAGACCGCCCCAGGTCTTTTCGATTTCGGTGAATACCTGATCGACGCTCGCGAGGTCGGTGACGTCGCAGGGGACGATGACCTCAGAGCCGACCGATTCCGCGAGCGGCACGGCGCGGCGGCCGAACGCGTCACCCTGGTAGGTGAACGCGAGTTTGGCGCCATGGTTGGCCAGCGCCTTGGCGATGCCCCAGGCGATCGACCGCTCATTGGCGACGCCCATGATGAGGCCTCGCTTGCCGGCCATCAGTGGTCCCGGCTGGGTGATGTCTTTCTCGCTCATCTTGGTCCCTACGATACCCAGGCCCTTTTGGCGCGCTACCGTCAGCCAGCAGCGCTCGGTGGCTGACGCCTTGTCCCGGCGAAAATGCTCCATACAAACCTCGGCACCCCTTGGGGGGCGCCGTGTTCGCGCCCGCGCAGGCCGCCTGAAGGTCTGGAAGCGGGACGGGTTGCGCCCCGCCCTTAACCTGAATGGCGGCGGAATACCAGGGTGGCATTCGTACCGCCGAAACCAAAGCTGTTCGAGAGCACACAGTTAAGGAGTGCATCCTGGCGCTGGCGGACAATGGGAACATCCGCGAACGCGGGGTCCAGCTCCTCGATGTTGGCGCTCTCGCAAATGAAACCGTTGTTCAGCATCAGGAGCGAAAAGATCGCCTCCTGCGCGCCGATCGCGCCGAGGGAATGGCCAGTCAGGGATT
Organism: Rhizobiales bacterium Ga0077530; assembly: GCA_001464855.1. Taxonomy (GTDB): domain Bacteria; phylum Pseudomonadota; class Alphaproteobacteria; order Rhizobiales; family Hyphomicrobiaceae. The sequence continues at coordinate 7,392 of LNEA01000630.1, read as the reverse complement.
TGGTCGCGGAAATCGGTGGAATATCAGTGCCGAAGACCTCTCGGATGGCGGCGATCTCGCGTTCGTCGCCGACCGGGGTCCCGGTGCCGTGGGGGTTGATGTAGTCGACCTTTGCGCCCACGCCTTCGCCGTTGAAACCTTCGAGGGCCTTGCGCATGCAACGCACGGCGCCTTCGCCAGATGGTGCGACCATGTCGAAACCGTCGGAGGTCGCCCCGTATCCGACCAGCTCGCCGTAAATCTTGGCGCCACGCTTGAGCGCACGTTCGCGCTCCTCGAGCACCAGCATCCCGGCCCCGCCGGCGATGACGAAGCCGTCACGCTTTACATCATAGGCGCGCGACGCCTTGGACGGCGTATCGTTGAAGCGCGAGGACATTGCGCCCATGGCGTCGAAGAGCACGGAGAGCGTCCAGTCGAGCTCTTCGCAGCCGCCGGCGAACATGACGTCCTGCTTGCCCCATTGGATCATCTCGGCGGCATTGCCGATGCAGTGTGCCGACGTCGCGCACGCCGACGAGATCGAATAGTTGACGCCCTTGATCTGGAAACTCGTCGCGAGTACCGCGGAGGGGCCGGAGCACATCGCCTTCGGTACTTCGAACGGGCCGATCTTCTTCGGCCCTTTCTCACGCGTCGTGTCGGCGGCGTTGACAATCGCGAGCGTGGACGGGCCACCCGAGCCCGTGATGATGCCGGTGCGCTCGTTAACGACATCTTCCGGCGCGAGGCCGGCATCGCGGATCGCCTGATCCATCGCGATATAGTTCCAGGCGACGCCTGCTTCCATGAACCGCTTGGGTTTGCGCGGCACCGCCGCCTGCCAGTCGAACTTCGGTTCGCCGTGAACCTGGCAGCGGAAGCCGAGTTCGGCGTATTTATCGGCGCGCGTGATGCCGGATTTGCCCTCGCGGAGCGAAGCCAGCACCTCCTGCGTGTTGTTGCCGATCGATGAGACGATGCCCATCCCGGTAACGACGACCCGCCTCATTCTACGCCTTCCTTTTCAGCCGATGACGACCGCCGCAGGCCGCCATGGTCAAAGTCGATCCTTGCCGCCGTGTCTCGCCGGCATCAAGCCGCAGCTCCGCCCGCGACCTCTCCCGCATCGAACAGGCCAACCTTCATGTCCGTCACCGTGTAGATCACCTGACCGTCTGCCATCAATGTCCCGTCGGCGATCCCGAGCTTCAACTTGCGCAGGATCAAACGTTTGATGTCGACAGTGTATTCCAGGGTTCCAACAGTGGGCAAAACCATCCCGGTGAGCTTGACCTCGCCGACGCCCAGCGCCCGTCCGCGTCCCGGCGCGCCGAGCCACCCAAGGAAGAAACCTGTGAGCTGCCACAGGCCGTCGAGACCGAGGCAACCCGGCATGACCGGATCACCTTTGAAGTGGCAAGCGAAGAACCAGTCGCACGCTGGATTGCCGGCGACCTTGAGCGTCGCCTTGATCTGGCCCTTGCCATGCGCGCCGCCGGTTTCGGAGACATGCGTGATCTTGTCGAACATCAGCATCGGCGGCAACGGTAGCTGCGCGTTGCCGGCGCCGAACAGCTCCGCGCGGCCGCACGCCAGCAGGTCATCGTAGTCGAAGCTCGATCGCCTTTCGGTCATTGCGTTGCCGCCCACCCTTCGATCCATTCCTGTGTCGCGTTCGGAGATTGATCCGTCGCGCCCGTTTTGTTGCAGCGTTTACCTAACACATTCAACCCTGCGTTCAAATGCTGCAACATTCGTGCGCTGGCGCGAGTGTCGCATGCCCGCAGTGGCGGGATCAGGGCGGAATTCAGCGCCTTTTACTGTGTCGAATGCCGTTATCTTCTTATGATGCTTCTAAGGCGCGGGAAGGATCTTGCCGGGATTGAGGATGTCGCGCGGATCGAGGGCCTGTTTTATCGCCCGCATGGCCGCGAGCCCCGCTCCATGTTCGCCTTTGAGATATTTAATCTTGCCCTGACCGACCCCGTGTTCACCGGTGCAGGTGCCGTCCATGGCAATCGCCCGCTTCGTCATGCGCTCGATAAGCTGTTCGGCGGCGGCGATTTCCTTGGGGTTGGACATGTCCACCATCGGCATGGTGTGGAAATTGCCATCGCCGACATGTCCAACGATCGGCGCACTCAGGCCGGAGGCTCTAATGTCCTCTATCGTCGCGGCGAGGCATTCGGCGAGGCGCGAGATCGGCACGCACACGTCGGTCGCGATCGCTTCGCGGCCGGGATGCGCCGTCTTCACCGACCAATAGCTTTCGTGGCGCGCTTTCCACAGGCGCCGGCGATCCTCTTCCTTCTCGGCCCAGTCGAAGCCGATCGCACCCTCACCGCGCGCAATCTCTTCGAAGATGCGCACCTGGTCGCGGGTGCCGGCTTCAGTGCCGTGGAATTCCAGGAACAGCATCGGCTTGATCGGGAGGTTGAGCTTCGCTTGCTCGTTGAGGATGCGGACGTTGGCCTCGTCGATGAACTCCATGCGCGCGAGGCCGAGGCCAAGCTGGATCGCCATGATGACGGAATTGCACGCGCCCTCGACGGTTTCGAACGGGCAAACTGCTGCGAGCGTGCTCTCCGGGATGCCGTAGAGCCGCACCGTCACCTCGGTCATGATGCCGAGCGTGCCTTCCGAGCCGACGAGCAGCCGCGTCAGATCATAACCGGCAGACGATTTGCGCGCGCGACTGGCGGTGCGGATGACCGAGCCATCGGCCATCACCGCGGTCACGTTGAGCACATTTTCGCGCATCGTGCCGTAGCGCACGGCGGTGGTGCCTGAGGCGCGCGTCGCGGACATGCCGCCGATCGTCGCTTCCTCGGCGCCTGGGTCGACGGGGAAGAACAATCCCATGTCGCGCAGGTGATCGTTGAGCTGCTTGCGTGAGACACCGGCCTGGACGGTAGCATCGAGGTCGCGATCGTTGATCGCGAGGATGCGGTTCATGCGCGAGAAGTCGAGAGAGACGCCGCCGCGTGGCGCATTGAGGTGGCCTTCGAGCGACGTCCCGGCGCCGAACGGAATGATCGGGACGCGATGCGCCGACGCGATCCCGACGATGTCCTGGACCTCCTCAGTATTGTCTGGCCAGATCACCGCATCGGGCGGCTGGTTCGGCAGCCACGTGAGCGTATGCGCGTGCTGACGACGGACCGCTTCGCCGGTCTGCATCCGATCGCCGAAGCGCTGGCGGAGAATGCCAAGCGCGGTCTCGACGCTGGCGGCCGCTCGGGTCGTGGTTTCGCTCATCGTGGGCGTCCCTCGGGTTGGCCGGCGCGTTTGCGCTCGTTATTGGGCCGGTTGCGGCCTCGGCGGCCACATATAAGCTCGGCGCTAAACGATGTCACGACGATGTGGCGGCGCTGTCAGCCCGCCTTGAGTACGCGCGCCGCCTCCGGCGCGAAGTAGGTGAGGATGCCGTCGGCGCCGGCGCGCTTGAAGCCGAGCAGGCTTTCCATCATCACGCGCTCGCCGTCGAGCCAGCCGTTGAGAGCCGCGGCCTGCAGCATCGCGTACTCGCCGGACACCTGGTAGGCGTAGGTCGGCACCGCGAACGTGTCCTTCACGCGCCGCACAATGTCGAGATACGGCATCCCCGGCTTGACCATCACCATGTCGGCGCCTTCGGCGATGTCGAGGCCGACCTCGCGCAGCGCCTCGTCTGAATTCGCCGGGTCCATCTGATAGGTACGTTTGTCGCCGATCAGTGTCGCGTTGGTGCCGATGGCGTCGCGGAACGGGCCATAGAAGCCCGAGGCGTATTTCGCGGCGTAAGAGAGGATCTGCACCTCGTCGTGGCCCGCCGCATCGAGGGCGCGACGGATGGCGCCGATACGGCCATCCATCATGTCGGAGGGAGCGACGCAGTCGACGCCGGCAGCGGCAAGCGCCAACGCCTGCTGGCACAGGATCGCGACAGTGTCGTCGTTGAGGATCACGCCGCGGTCGTCGAGGACGCCATCGTGGCCGTGGCTCGTGTAGGGATCGAGCGCCACATCGGTGATGACGCCGATCTCAGGCACCGCGGATTTGATCGCGCGAACGGCTCGGCACATCAGGTTGGTTGCCTTGATCGCTTCGCTGCCGGTCGGGTCGCGCAGCGACCGCTCGACATAGGGGAACGGAGCAATCGCGGGGATGCCGAGTTTCGCCGCCTGCTCCGCCGCGCGCTGGGCTTCGGCGATGTTGAGACGATCGACACCCGGCATGTGGGCGACGGGCGAACGGGCATCGCCGCTGTCGACCAGGAATATCGGCCAGATCAGATCGGACGTCGTCAGCACGTTCTCCGCGACAAGGCGGCGCGACCAGGGGCTCTTCCTGTTGCGGCGCATCCGCACCTGGGGGTAGGCGCCAAGCGGGCTCCCCTGGTCGGCCGAGGCTGCGGGGCGGGCAAGTTCACCGGTGACCGCCGGTCGCGAGGTCTCGGCGCGCTCCAGCTTCATCGGCTTCATCGGTAGTCTCCCGGCTGTTGGACCGACCAGTGTGGCCTGCCTGCATCGATTTTTGCGAATTGGGTGTATTCTTGCGCGGGTCCGGAGCGCTGTCCACGGGTCTGTGCACTGTGTCGCGCCCGGCCTCTTGCGCTGCCCCGGAGAGGGGCGTAGAAGGCTCACTTTAATGAGCACAGCGGCACCCCCTTCTCTCTACTTTCCAGGGCGTCATCTCCTCACCTGCGAGGGGTTGAGCGCCAAAGAAATCAATTCCCTTCTCGATCTCGCCGATCGGGCCGCAGATACCAACAAACAGGTCAATAAAAAGCGTGACGTCCTGCGCGGGCGGACGCTCATCAACCTGTTCTTCGAGGTGTCGACGCGGACCCAGGCGTCGTTCGAGCTGGCGGGCAAGCGCCTCGGCGCCGACGTCATGAACATGAATGTCGCGACGTCGTCGGTGGCGAAGGGCGAATCGCTCATCGATACCGCGATGACGCTCAACGCCATGCGCCCCGATCTGCTGGTCGTGCGCCACCACGCGGCGGGCGCGGTCGAACTGCTCGCCCAAAAGGTCGACTGTTCCGTCATCAACGCCGGCGACGGCGCCCATGAGCATCCGACGCAGGCCCTGCTCGACGCGCTGACGATCCGCCGTGCCAAAGGGCGCATCGCCGGGCTCACGGTCGCGATCTGCGGTGATATCCTGCATTCGCGTGTCGCGCGCTCCAACATCCACGTCCTCAACGCGATGGGAGCGCGGGTGCGTCTGGTGGCACCGTCGACGCTGCTGCCGACCGGCATCGAACGCCTCGGTGCGGAAGTTTACACCGACATGTGGAAGGGCCTCGAGGGCTGCGACATCGTCATGATGCTGCGCCTCCAACGCGAGCGCATGGAAGGCAACTACGTGCCGACGTCGCGCGAGTACTACCATTTCTTCGGTCTCGATCAGGAGAAGCTCGATTGCGCCAAGCCTGATGCGCTGATCATGCATCCCGGTCCGATGAACCGCGGCGTCGAGATCGCGTCGACGATCGCGGACCATTCGCGCAGTGTCATCCGCGAGCAGGTCGAGATGGGCGTCGCCGTGCGCATGGCCGTGCTCGAGGCGCTGGCGCGGCACCTGCCGAACCACTGAGCGATGAAGCGAAAGGGCTGAGCGCGTGAGGCCGCCGATGGGCAAGGATGCAGCTATGAGCGGAGCAAACGGCGCGCAGGGTGCCGACAGCACCGTGTTCATCAACGTCCGCCTCATCGATCCCGCCTCGGGTCGCGACGAGCCTGGCGGGCTGCTCGTGGCGGATGGTGTCATCGCCGATCTCGGCGGGCATCTCAGGCGCAACGCGCCGGCCGGTGCGGCAGTGGTCGACGGCCAGGGGCATATCCTGTGCCCGGGCCTCATCGACGCGCAGGTCTACACCGGCGATCCCGGCCAGGAGCATCGCGAGACGCTCAAAACCGCGAGCTTTGCTGCTGCAGCAGGCGGCGTCACGACAATCGCGTGCATGCCGGACACCGAGCCGGTCATCGATCAAGTCGCGCTCGTCGATTACGTCCAGCGCCGCGCCCGCGAGCGCGCCATCGTCAACGTCAGCATCATTGCCGCGCTCACGCGCGGCCTCAAGGGTGAGGAGCTGGCCGAGATCGGGTTGCTTCAGCGCGCGGGCGCCGTCGGTTTTTCGAACGGTAAAGGGTCGATCGCCAACACACGCATCATGCGTAACGCGCTCCTTTACTCGAAGGACTTCGGCGCGCTGATTGTCCACCACACCGAAGATCCGGGCCTCTCGAATGGGGCAGCCATGAACTCTGGAGAGGTCGCCACGCGCCTCGGGCTGCCGAGCGTCCACAAGGCCGCAGAGACCATCGTCCTCGAACGCGACGTGCGGCTCGTCGAGATCACAGGCGGGCGCTATCACGCCTCGACGATTTCGTGCGCGGAAAGCCTCGCCGTCATCCGATCCGCGCGCTCGCGTAAGCTTCCCGTGAGCTGCGGTGTGTCGATCAATCACCTGACGCTCAACGAAAACGACATCGGTTCATACCGCACGTTCTATAAAGTCCGCCCGCCGCTTCGTTCTGAAGATGATCGCGTCGCGATGGTGCGCGCGCTGGCGGCCGGTGATATCGACGTCATCGTTTCGAGCCACGATCCCCAGGACGCCGACGTCAAGCGCCGCCCGTTCGCGGAAGCGGCTGACGGTGCAATCGGCCTCGAAACGCTGCTCGCGGCGGCGCTGCGCCTGTACCATGCCGATGAGATTGGCCTGCTGCCGCTGCTTCGCGCGATGACGATCAATCCGGCGAAATTGCTCGGTCTGCCGGGCGGTCGGCTCGAGAAGGGCGCGCCCGCCGATCTTCTGCTGTTCGATCCCAATCAGCCGTGGGTGGTCGACCGCGAACAACTGCGTTCGCGCTCCAAAAATTCGCCGTTCGACGAGCAGAAGCTGCAGGGCCGTGTGCTAAAGACCATGGTTGCCGGCCGCATGGTCTACCAGTACGGTTCCTGATCGCTCTCCCGGCCCACCCCGGCGACTTGCCGTCCGCCGTTTCTGACCGGAATTCCACGCATGTCCATGGCGATGATTCCACCACTGCTGATCGCGCTTGCGCTTGGCTATCTGCTGGGTTCGATTCCGTTTGGGCTGCTGCTGACGAGGGCCGCCGGTCTCGGCGACGTGCGCGAGATTGGTTCGAAGAGCATCGGCGCCACCAACGTGCTGCGGACCGGCAACAAGAAGATCGCCGCGCTGACGCTGCTGTTCGATCTCCTCAAAGGCACTGCGGCGGTGCTCCTCGGGATGATCGTCGCGGCCAAGCTGGCGTCGGCGTTCGTCGGGCCGCCCAACGGGCTGCTGGTCTTCTTTCTCATTCCTTGGTTCGCCGGCCTCGGCGCGGTGGTTGGTCACCTGTTTCCTGTGTGGCTCGGCTTCAAGGGCGGCAAGGGCGTGGCGACCTACATCGG
>LNEA01000629.1 GCA_001464855.1 Rhizobiales bacterium Ga0077530 | reverse complement strand
GTGTTCTCCTTGACGCCCAATGTCTCGGCGATGTCCTCGGTGACACTCTTGATCCGGACACCGAGCCAGCCGCGCCGCGTCTCGCCGAACTGGCGAAGCTGATCGACGACGGCCACCGCCGTGTCGGACGGTACCGCGAAGCCGATGCCGATCGAACCGCCGGTCGGCGAAATGATGGCGGTGTTCACACCGATCACGTCGCCATCCATGTCGAACAGCGGCCCGCCGGAGTTGCCCTTGTTGATGGAGGCATCCGTCTGCAGATATTCGTCGTAGGGGCCCGAGCTAATATCACGCTGCTTGGCGGAAATGATGCCGACCGTCACCGAGCCGCCGAGCCCGAACGGATTTCCGATCGCCATCACCCAGTCGCCGACCTTGAGCTTCGTCGAACTGCCGAACGCGACCTGCGCCAGCGGCTTTTTCGGCGTCACCTTGAGCAGCGCGAGATCGGTCTTGGTGTCCTTGCCCACGACGCGGTCGACTTTGAGCTTGGTGCCGTCGTGGAAGTTGATGATGATCTCGTCGGCGCCGTCGATGACGTGGTTATTGGTGACGATCAGGCCTTCCTTGCCGTCCACCACAAAACCCGATCCGAGTGACGACACCTTGCGCTGATCGTCCGGCCGTCCCTTCCGCTCGAAGAAATCCTCGAAGAACTGCTCGAACGGCGATCCCTTCGGCACCGACGGGAGCGGCACGCCACTCTGCTTGCCCTTGACCGTCTGGCTGGTCGAGATGTTGACCACCGCATCGATCAAGCGCTCGGCGAGAGGGGCCACGGATTGCGGGCCGCCGCGAGCACTCGCATCGAAGGCGAACAGGGCGCCGGAGAGCGCCACCGCGCCCACCGCTGCAACCGAGAGCCACTGCAGGGCAAGATGCCGCGTGAGTTTCTGCGCAGGGGCGCCGGCTGCCTGCCTCGTCAACGTGGCCAACATGGCTCGTCCTCGCTCCGCCGTTGATTTCATTGCCAGGATAGGTTCTGCACCCCGCGGGAAGCGGCGCGCTTCAACTCGACAATCGACGTATCCATCCAACCGAACACCTGAACTGTCAACGTCCCGACAGAACGGACGGGATCACAAGCGCGTTGGTCCGGGCCCGATCCGATCCAACGCGACATCTGGGCACGCAGTTACGTCAACTCCAGGGCAATGATGGCGGGCGCAAGGCGCTGCCTGCCCAATATTGCCGCCATGCCGGGACGCCATGCTGCTTCATCCGGCAAAACTATTCGTCTCGCTGGCTGGCGTTTCGTCCCGCCGTGTGTAGGATTGCAAAATCCTGGTGCCGATACGCTGAAAAAAGGGGAGATTTATATGAAGTCGACAGCGAAGTTTGCGTTCCTGTTACCGTTGGCGTTCGCCATGGCCGCCGGGTCCGCCCACGCCCAGACCAAGGAAGTAACGATCGCCCACCAGGACATGATCGTGCCGTTCCGGGTGCAGCAGGCGGCGGGCGCGGTCGAAAAGGCAACGGGATACAAGATCTCCTGGAAGATGTTCGGCGGCGGCGGCGACGTCATCAAGGCAATGGCCTCCGGCCAGGTGCCGATCGGCGAAGTCGGCTCGAGCCCGATCACGGCGGCGGCCGCCCAAGGGATCGACATTCAGGTGATCTGGGTGCTCGACGACATCAACAACGCCGAGCAGCTCGTTGCATCCAACAAGTCGGGCGTCACGTCGCTCGCAGGGCTCAAAGGCAAAAAAGTCGCGACCCCGTTCGTCTCAACCGCCCACTACCAGCTCCTGTTCGCGCTCAACAAGGCAGGCGTGAATCCCAAGGAAATTCAGATTCTCAATCTCCGGCCGCCGGAGATCGCCGCCGCCTGGGAGCGGGGTGACCTCGACGCGACGTTCATCTGGGAACCGGTGCTCTCCAAAGTGAAGGCGGACGGCAAGGTCGTCATGTCCTCAGCCGATATCGCCAAGCAGGGCGCGCCGACTTTCGACGGCATCATCGTCAACCGTGCCTGGGCCGCCGCGAACAAGGATTTCCTCGTTGCCTACGTGAAGGCACTGGCCGACGCGGACAAAGATTACAAGGCCAATACCGCCAAGTACGGCAAGGGCTCCGAATATGCCACGGCGATCGCCAAGATCGTCGGTGCCAAGCCCGATGACATCCCCGGCGTGCTCGCGGACTACGCTTTTCCAACCGCGGCCGAGCAGGCCTCGGACAAATGGCTCGGTGGCGGAGCCAAGGGCGGAGTTGCCATGGCTCTCGAGAATACCGCGAAGTTCCTGATGGAGCAGAAGCGGATCACCGAGATGCCGGCCGACTTCGGCAAGTTCGTCAATCCCGAGTTCGCGGCCGCGGCGGCGAAGTAAATGGCTCTGAGGCGCTGAACCGAGAGGCATCATGGCGACACTGAGCCGGCCCGCCGCCGCATCACGGGCCGCGAGTGCATCATTGAATATCCGCGACCTCTCGGTCCGCTATGCCACCCGCGACGGCGTCGTCGAAGCGCTGTCGCGGGTCAACCTGGATATGAAGGCTGGCGACTTCGTGGTCGCGATCGGCGCGTCGGGCTGCGGCAAGACCACCCTGCTCTCGTGCATGGCCGGCTTCCTGACGCCCTCCGACGGCGAGATCCTGCTCGACGGCGCCCCGGTCGAAGGCCCCGGCGCCGACCGTGGCGTGGTGTTCCAGAAGCACGCGCTGATGCCGTGGCTCAACGTCATCGACAATGTCGCGTTCGGGCCGAAGATGCGCGGCGTCCCCAAGGACGAGCGCTACGCCATCGCGCGCGAGCAACTGGCGCTCGTCGGCCTCGCCGACTTCTCCGAGAAGATGATCTACGAGCTGTCCGGCGGAATGCAGCAGCGCGTCGGCATCGCCCGCGCGCTCGCGTCCGACCCCGAGGTGCTGCTGATGGACGAGCCGCTCGGCGCGCTCGATGCGCTGACCCGCGAGCAGGTCCAGGAGCTGATCCTCGACGTCTGGCACCGCACGGGAAAAATGGTGTTCTTCATCACGCACTCGGTCGAGGAGGCCGTCTTCCTCGCAACGCGGCTGATCGTCATGACGCCGCGCCCCGGCAAGATCGAGAAAAGCTACGACCTCGACTTCGGCCGCCGCTATGTCGAAGGCAAGAACGCGCGCGCCGTCAAGGCGAGCCCGGATTTCATCGCCATGCGCGAGCGCGTCCTCGCCGACATCCAGCACCGCGATTAAGGAGGCCGCGATGGCCGTCAGCGAAGCCACCCCGGTTGCCACCGCCCCTTCGCGCCGCGTGCGCACGAGCCGCTATCGCGTCCTCGGCGAGGGATCCACACTCGCGATCAACATCATCACCATCGCCGCGCTGCTGGGCTTGTGGTGGACGGCGACGCACATGGGCTGGGTCAGCAAGCTATTCCTGCCGAAGCCCGAGGCGATCTGGGCCGCGTTCGTCCAGGCGGCGAGTGGGGAAATGGATGATGCGAGCCTGCTCGGCCATTTCGTCGCCAGCATGAGCCGCGTGTTCGGCGCGTTCGCCATCGCCGTCGCGCTCGGCATTCCCATTGGTATCCTGATGGGCACCAGCCGCATCGCGCGCGGCATCTTCGATCCGCCGATTGAATTCTACCGGCCGCTCCCGCCGCTCGCCTACCTGCCGCTGATGATCGTGTGGTTCGGCATCGGCGAGATGTCAAAGATCATTCTGCTATTTCTCGCGATCTTCGCGCCGGTGACGCTGGCCGCGCGCGCCGGCGTGCGCTCGATCTCGCAGGAGCAGATCCAGGCGGCGCTGTCGATGGGCGCGTCGCGCGCGCAAGTCATTCGCCACATTATCATGCCCGGAGCGCTGCCCGAGATCCTCGTCGGCTTGCGGATCGGCATGGGTGTCGGCTGGACGACACTCGTTGCCGCGGAAATGGTGGCGGCCGACGCCGGTCTCGGCAAGATGGTGTTCAACGCGTCGAACTTCCTCAGAACCGACGTCGTGATACTCGGCATCCTGCTGATCGGCTTCGTCGCCTTCGCGTTTGAACTCACGCTGCGCTGGTTCGAACGCTGGGCCGTGCCGTGGAAGGGGAAGGTTTAGGACCGCTGTACTCGGCGTCTGCCTTGAGCCACGATCCCAATGCAACCAAATCGACGCTGGGAACGTTTGTGAACGAAAATGGTAAGTCCGGCGCTTTGATCAGCTGCAATTAAGCTCGAGAGCCTATCGGACCCAGTAGAGTTCTGTCACTTCGCGTCCCAAAGCAAATTTGTATCAAACCGATCGAGAGCCAACGTCTGGCTGACCAGTCGTATGCGTTGACGTTAGTCCAGTTCCAAAAGTAGGGGATCCATGGATCAATTCCTGGCTGCGCTCAAACAAATCATCATTCAAGCAATCGACTGGCTATTCTGGCTCATTTCATTGGGATGGAACTGGTCGATTGGCCAAATATCGCGCGCGCTGAATTTGAGATTTCAATCATTGCCGGATTGGAAGGCGCTACTCTACGCCGTGCTGGTGGTGCTCTTACTGTATATGGCGTACCTGGTGATCCCGCGCATCCTTGCCGCTATCGTCGCAATATTCCGCGCGGTCTGGGGTCTCGTGGAAACGATCGTAAGAATAGCGATCGATTTGGTCTGGTACATCTTGATCGCATACGGCATCGCTCTTGCTATCAATACGTTCAACGTCGGCGCGCTCATCGGGAAAATGCCGTGGCAATAAATGCCACCACTGGCTCTGAAACGTTGATCGGGGGGCGCTCCTCCAGATACCGCTGACGCCTACGGCTGCCACTTCTCGCCGCCGCGGAACGCGCGCATGTCGGGATAGCCCGAGACGGCCCAGGCGCCGTCGACGAGCAGGCTCGCGCCCGAAACGTAGCTGGCATCGGCGCTTGCGAGAAACAATGCCGGCCCCGCGATCTCCTCGGGTTGCGCGGGACGCCCCATCGGAATGCGTGACTTGAAGGCCGCGAGCCGCGCCGGGTCCTGGAAATGCGGCCGCGTCAGAGGAGTCTCGACGAGACCCGGCAACACCGCGTTGACGCGCACGCCTCGGTCGCCCCACTCGAGCGCCGCGTTGCGCGTGAGCATCTCGACGCCGGCCTTCGCCGTCGCGTAGGCGGAACCGGCAAACATCGGCACGTGCGCGTTGAGCGAGGCGATGTTGACGATCGCGCCGCCGCCCTGGCGCAGCATCTGTCGGCCCTGGTACTTGATCCCGAGGAACACGCTCTTGAGGCAAAGGTCGACGACGAAACTCCAGTCTTCCTCGCTTTGGTCGACGATGTAGCCAGCTCGATTGCCGCCCGCGACGTTGAACGCCATGTCGAGCCGCCCGCCGCGCTCGACCGCGAGCGCGACCAGCGCCTCCGCGTCCGCCTCCTTCGTCACATCACCGGCGAGCGGTGCAAAGCGGGGGCCAAGTTCTTTGGCAATGTGCTTGAGAAGATCGGCGTTGATATCGCTTCCCACGACGCGTGCGCCCTCTTTCAGGAGCTGCTGCGTGATGGCGAGCCCGATGCCCGATGCCGCGCCCGTGACCAGCGCACTCTTCTCCGCGAACTTACCGCTCATTTTCTCATTTCCCCCGAAGGATGCGCCAACGCCGTTGTGCCCATTGACGAGCTGGGTGACGCGCAGGTCAGCGGCGAGGCTGCACAGCATGTAGGCGTCCTCGCGCGAGAGCCCCTTCTTCTCGCCGAGCAGCTTGATCATATCGCGCAGCGCTGCCCGCGCCGCCGAGTCGAGGTCGGGATCGAACGCCATCGTGATCGCATGCGTCGGCGTCTCGGCGCGCGGCCAGTCGAGGGTGCCGCCCTTATGCAGCGTGAACTTGAACGTGCCCTTGAGCGCCGTCTCGATCGCGGTGACACAGACCTCGCCGTCGCCCTGCGCGCCGTGCCCGTCGCCAGTCGAGAAATTCGCGCCCGGCACATGCACCGGCAGGAACAGCGTCGTCCCGGCGACCAGCTCCTTGTTGTCGATGTTGCCGCCGTGCTGGCGAGGCGCGAGTGACGTTATCATCCCCCACGCCGGCGGCGGCGCGACGCCCATGACGCCAAAGAACGGCCTTAGCGGCACCTCGGCGCCCCACGACAACGTACCGACACCGCGCTTAGCGTCCATCGGGATGTGCACGATACGCACCTTGTCGAACTCGAGCGGCAGCGCGCCCGCCAGCGGCCGGATCGCGTTGTAGCCCCAATCCTGGCGGCACTCGATCGCCTCGATGTCGACCTGCAGCACGTCGCCCGGCATCGCCCCTTTGATCGAGATCGGCCCTGTCAGGATGTGACCCGGCAGCTTGCGCGGCACCTGAGCGTGCACCTCGACCAGCTCCGGCAAAATCTTGAAGCCCGAGGACGGCGGCGGCATCACATCGGGCGTGCCGCTGATGGTCTCGATCGTCACGCGGTCGCCGCTCTCGATCGCCAGGACCGGCTTTTCCTCGGCATCGAAATAGCCCCAGTGAACAGTCCCGACTTTGGAACGGAGGATGTGGTCGGTCATCGGCGGTACCTCAGGATGGCTTGCGATGGCTGGAGCGGATCGCCACCAGACTACAGCCGCATCCGGCGTGCGTCATCCCGCGTGGCGGGCCGGTCATGATGATGCTCTATCGGGCACACCAACCAGGACGTCACTCATGGCATACGCGGCATTCGATCTGACCGGGCAGGTCGCGCTCATCACCGGCGGCAACGGCGGCATCGGGCTCGGCATGGCGAAGGCGGTCGCGCAAGCGGGCGCCGATGTGGCGATCTGGGGGACCAACGCCGCCAAGAATGCCGCGGCCAAGGCGGAACTCGACAAGACCGGCCGGCAGGTGCTGGCGCTGGAGGTCGACGTCGGCGACGAGGTCGCGGTCACGCAGGGTTTTGCGGCAACGCTCAAGGCGCTCGGGCGCGTCGATGGCTGCTTCGCCAACGCCGGCGTCAGTGGGCGCGGCGGTCACACGTCGTTCTCCGACATGCCGACCGATGAATGGAAGCGCGTCACCCGCATCAACCTCGACGGCGCGTTCTACACATTCCGCGCGGCGGCGAAGCACATGGTCGAGCGTGGTGGCGGTGGAGTGCTCGTCGGCACGTCGTCGCTGGCGGCGATATCCGGTCCTCCGCGCAACGAACACTACGCCGCGACCAAGAGCGCGATGATCGGCATGATCCGATCGCTCGCCGTCGAATATGCCCGCTACGGCATTCGCGCGCACGCCGTGCTGCCCGGCTGGATAGAGACCGACATGACCGCTGGCCTGATGGCCAATCCGAAATTCGCCGATAACGTCCTCAAGCGCGTCCCGATGCGCCGCTGGGGCACCGGCGACGACTTCGGTGGTATCGCGGTTTACGCCATGAGCTCGGCGTCGCGCTTCCACACCGGCGACACGTTCCTGATCGACGGCGGCTACGCGCTATTCTGATCTGAAAGCGCGCGCCGCATTCAGCTCCCGATGATCGCCGCGATCTCATCTTTGTCGTAGCCGATGGAGGCCAGCACCTCGCGCGTGTGCTCGCCGAGAGCGGCGGCGCGTGGGCCCGACATCGTCACCGACTTCGACATCCGGAAGGGCGGATTGACGACCTTGAACGTGCCGCCTGCGTCGTGAACCTCGGCAAGCGACTGGCGATGGACCAGTTGCGGATCGGCCAGAGCCTCGCGCACCGTGCGATAGGGGCCGGCGGGCACGCCGTAGCGCTCAAAAATTGCCATGCACGCATCGGTCGTCAGCGTCGTCGTCCACGCCTCGAGTTCGTCCATGAACTCTGCCCAGTTGCCGCGGCGATCGATGTACTTCGCGTATCGCGGATCGGTGATCCAATCCTCGCGCCCCGCGGCCTTGGCCAGTTCTCTAAACGTCCGCTCGCTGGCGACGGCGATGTTGACGAAGCCGTCCGCGGTGGCGGTCGGACCATAGAGCGCCCGCTTCGGCGGCGGCGGCACCTCGAACTGCGCCGCCTGCACTTCGGTCAGCGTCAACGCCAGCATGGACTCCATCATGGACACGTCGAGATGCTGGCCTTCTCCGGTCACCGCACGATGCGCAAGCGCCGCAGAAATCGCACCGAACGCGTAGGTGCCGGCGACGACGTCGGCGACGAAGATGCCACAGCTATCGGGCCGCGTGCGACCGCCCTGGTGGGCGATGTGGGCGAGGTCATAGCCGGATGTGGCGTGCACGACTGGCGCGTAGGCGGGCTTGTCCGATGATGGGCCGGTCTGGCCATAGCCCGAGATCGAGCAGTAGACGAGGCCGGGCATGTTCTCGGCGATGGTCGCGTAGTCGAGCCCCAGTCGCTTCATGACGCCGGGTCGGAAGTTCTCGACCACAACCTCGGCCTCACCGATGAGGCGGCGCGCGGCGGCGACGGCCTCCTTGCGCTTGAAGTCGAGAACGACGCTGCGCTTGCCCGCATTGAGCTGACCGAACGCGGAACTGGCGCCGTTGCGCAGTGGCGGCCGAGACCGCATCAGGTCCCCTTCCGGCGACTCGATCTTGATGACGTCGGCGCCGAGATCGGCGAGCAGGCGCGCGCAATATGGGCCCGCGATCGTGGTCGTAAAGTCGAGCACCCTGAGCCCGGAAAACACCCGCATTCCTATTTCTCCGCATGGATCGGCAGTCGGCCCGGAGCATTGACCGGATGCGGCCCCGGCGCAAGCAGTGGGGGGAAGCCGCCGGCTCGGTCGCTCGCCCCGCATATTTGGCGCGGCGCCATTCGTCGCGCGCTGCCCGGTGGCGCGGAGGCGCCGAAATGCCTAACCTCGACCGCACAACGGGCCCGCAGGAACTGGTGCCGGCACAGGGAGAGGGAGCGCGGACATGGCGGAGACGAACGGACAGGTCAAAGGCAAGGTGGCTCTCGTCACCGGAGGCGCCTCGGGAATCGGGGAAGCGTGCTGCCTCACGCTCGCCCGCGAAGGCGCCAGCGTCGTCGTCACCGACGTCGACACCTCGCGGGGCAAAACGCTCGTGGAGACCATCGTCGCGGCCGGCGGCAAGGCGATGTTCCTCACCCAGGACGTCACCGACGAGGACCGCTGGCCCGAAGTCATCGCCGCAACCGAGAAGGCGTACGGGCGTCTCGATATCCTGGTCGCCAACGCCGGGATCGGCATCCTGGTGCCGATCATCGACATGACGCTCGCCGATTGGCGCCGCCAGAACGCGATCAACCTCGACGGCGTGTTTCTATCGGTCAAATACGCGATCCCCGCGATGCGCCGCGCCGGCAACGGAGGATCGATCATCTTGATGTCGTCGATTGCGGGCTTGCGCGGTTCAGCCGGGCTCGCCGGCTACTCCGCGACCAAGGGCGGCGTCCGGCTGTTTGCAAAATCGGTGGCGCTCGAATGCGCCGTCGCCAAGGACGGCATCCGGGTCAACTCGGTCCATCCCGGCGTCATCGATACCCCGATATGGGGCAAGATCCCGACGGGCGCGGCAGGCGCCGGCCACAACCGCGCCATCGATCCACGCGAACGCGCGCTGTGGATGATTCCGCTCGGTGAACTCGGCAGCGCTCAAGACATCGCCGACGGTGTGCTGTTTCTCTCGTCCGACTTCTCAAAGCACATGACCGGCACCGAACTCGTGATCGACGGCGGCATCATGTGCGGCGTCATGCCCCGCAAGACCGGCGAATGACCGCGATACGATGAGCTGACAACCCGCCCCGG
>LNEA01000628.1 GCA_001464855.1 Rhizobiales bacterium Ga0077530 | reverse complement strand
CAATGTCCATGACCTCCACCTCTCCAATACCACCGCGCGCCGGGCACGCCGCCTTACTGGCGGCGCTGTGGATGGCCGGCACGCTCGCGATGATCTCGTTGCTGGCGGTTGCCGGCCGCGAAGCAATGCGCGCACTGCCGACCATGGACATGATCTTCTATCGGAGCTGGATGTCGCTGCCGGTTGTAGTCCTGATCGTACTTGCGACAGGCGGGAAACTGACCTCGCTCGCGACGCAACGGCTGGGTATGCACGCTTGGCGCAACGCCGCTCACCTCGCCGGCCAATTCACCTGGTTCTGGGCGATCACGCAAATCCCCCTCGCGGAAGTTTTTGCGCTGGAATTCACGACGCCGCTGTGGGTGGCGCTGCTGGCGCCGCTCATTCTTCGCGAGCACATGACGCTGTCGCGCTTCGCCGCGGTGATCCTCGGTTTCATCGGCGCACTCATCGTGATCCGCCCGACCGGTGTCGCGATCGGCCTCGGCACGGCGTCGGCGCTGACCTGCGCGTTCGCCTACGCATTTTCGTATATCGCCATGAAGCAGCTCACGCGGACCGAGGCGCCGCTGACAATCCTGTTCTGGCTGTGCGTGTGCCAAGGTATCTACGCGACGGTGCTGACGTTCGGGCGGCTCACTTGGCCCGATCCGACGACGTGGGGCTGGCTTGTCGTTGTGTCGCTTAGCGGGCTCGCGGCGCACTACTGCATCGCACGCGCCTTTGCCCTGGCGGACGCAACCATCGTGACGCCGATGGACTACCTGCGCGTGCCCCTCATCGCGTTCGTTGGCTGGCTGGTCTATGCCGAGGCGCTCGACCCGCTGGTCCTCGTTGGCGGCGCCGTGATCGCTGCAGCCAACATCGTCAACCTTGTCGCGGAGCGGCGAGCGAAGCCGACCTGACCGGCACGTTTCGCTCTTTTCGCGCAACCGGATTTGAATGCTATAACTGCCTGATCGTCCGCCCCCGGAGCCCAGCGCATGTTTGCCACCTTCTTCCACGAGCTCAAGGCCGCCAAGGTCCCGGTCACGCTCAAGGAATATCTGACGCTCATGGAGGCGCTGCAGGCCGACCTCGCCGACCAGCGCGTCGAGCATTTCTATTATCTCTCCCGCGCGACACTGGTGAAGGACGAGCGCCATCTGGACAAATTCGACCAGGTCTTCGGCCACGTCTTCAAGGGCCTCGAACTGATGAGCGACGCGGTCGAGGCCGCGATTCCCGAGGAATGGCTGCGCGCCGTCACCAGCCTCTATTTGTCGGAAGAGGACAAGAAGAAGATCGAGGCGCTCGGCGGCTGGGACAAGATCATGGAGGAGCTGAAGAAGCGCCTCGCCGAGCAGAAGGGGCGCCACCAGGGCGGCAGCAAATGGATCGGCACCGGCGGCACATCGCCCTACGGCGCCGAGGGATACAATCCGGCAGGCGTGCGCATCGGCCAGAAGGAGAACCGCAATTTCCGCGCGCTGAAGGTGTGGGACAAGCGTGAGTTCAAGGATCTCGACGACAAGGTCGAACTCGGCACGCGCAACATCAAGGTGGCGCTGCGGCGCTTGCGTAAGTTCGCGCGCGAAGGTGCGGCGGACGAATTGGATCTCGACGGCACGGTGCGCGGCACGGCACGCAAGGGCTACCTCGACATCCAGATGCGGCCCGAGCGGCGCAACGCCATTAAGGTCCTGATGTTCTTCGATATCGGCGGCTCGATGGACTACCACATCAAGCTCGCCGAGGAGCTGTTTTCGGCCGCCCGCGCCGAGATGAAGCACATGGAGTATTTCTACTTCCACAACTGTCTCTATGAGTTCCTGTGGAAGGACAACAAGCGGCGTTGGACGGAGCGGACGCCGACCTTCGACGTCCTGCACAAATTCCCATCGGACTACAAAGTCGTGTTCGTCGGCGACGCGTCGATGAGCCCCTACGAGATCACGGTGCCCGGCGGATCGGTCGAGCACATGAACGAGGAACCCGGCGCGGCCTGGATCAAGCGCGTCACCGGCATCTACGAAAATGCGGTTTGGCTCAATCCGGTGCCGGAAGCGCATTGGAGCTGGACGCCGTCGATCAAACTGGTCAGCGATCTCATGGAGGGCCGCATGTATCCGTTGACCCTCGACGGCCTCGACAAGGCCATGAAAGCGCTGATGCGCTGAGGCGCCCCCTTGAACAGACGGCGGTGAGACTACACATCCCCGTGAAGCTTTGGTCTCCCGTTACTCCCGCCTTCGATTCGACCCGCACCCGATGGACCTGAAAGGGCCCTTCCTCTGATGGATTACCTGCTTACGCTTGCCGCCGACCCAGCCGCATGGGCGGCGCTCGTGACTCTGATCGTCATGGAAGTCGTGCTTGGCATCGACAATCTCATCTTCATTGCGATACTGACCAACAAGCTCCCCGAGGAACATCGCGCCTCGGCGCGGCGCATCGGCATCGGCGGAGCGCTGATCCTGCGCCTGCTGCTGCTCGGCACGATCGCCATCATTGTCACGCTGACGGCGCCGATCCTCACGATCCTCGGCAAGGGTTTCTCGTGGCGAGACTTGATTCTCATCGCCGGCGGTATGTTCCTCGTTTGGAAAGCGACGAAGGAGATCCATCACCGCGTCGATCCGGATCCCGACCCCGACGCGTTCGGCAAGGTCGTCGGTCTGTCGTTCGCCGCCGCGATCGTCCAGATCCTGATGCTCGACTTGGTGTTCTCGATCGACAGCATTATCACCGCCGTCGGCATGACGCCGCATGTGCCCATCATGGTGATCGCGGTCGTTGTTGCCGTGCTGACGATGATGCTCGCGGCGACGCCACTCTCGAACTTCATCGGCCACAACCCGACGATCGTGATGCTGGCTCTCGGCTTCCTGCTGATGATCGGCACGATCCTTGTAGCCGAGGGCTTCGGCGCCCACGTGCCCAAGGGCTACATCTACGCGGCGATGGCGTTCTCGGCGGTCGTCGAGGGCCTGAACATGCTCGACCGGCGGGCGCGGCAGCGCCGCCGGGAATCCGGGATCCCGGAAAAGCGCTGAGGACCGCGTTACTTTCGGGTGAGCGCCTTCATGCCGAGCACGGCGACGTCGTGCGTGCGTTCGAGACGGATCGCGGCCTCGTAGTCGGCCTTGGCCTTATCGGCAGTACCGAGCAAACGGTGGATCTCGCCGCGGTTTGCAAACAGATCCGCGCTCTCGTCGAAAAATGAGATTGCGCGATCGTAGTCCGCCAATGCTTCGGCGAGTTGCCCTCTGGCCTTGTGCACTTCGCCGCGATAGGCGTGCGCCGCCGGATAGGTGGGATTGAACGCGATCGCCTGCTCGAAATCGGCCATTGCGAGATCCAGCCTGTCCTCCTCGAGGTGGACGATCCCGCGATTGAGTAGCGCTTCGGCCCGCAGATCTTCGGGCAGACCGGAGTCGTCGATAATACGGGTACAAATCAGGGCGCGCTCGTCGTTGTCGATTTCATCGTCCTGGCAATCGCCCAGCCGTTCGGAAATGTCATCGGCGGCGGCGCGCGCGGTTCCCGGCGCAACGACCGAGCCCGCCAGCAGGCCACAAAGCATCCCCGCCGCAATCGCCAACAGAAGGCGCTGCATCCCGTCTTCCCCCATCCACCATCCGCATCCCACTTGGCCCATCGCTCGATGTCCGAGTCCGAGAGCTTTGCGGCCCCCATCAGCCGCGTGAGGGCCAGCAGCTCTAGTCGGGCGATATGCCTCCGACAAGCGTCGCGACGGCTAGCGCGAGGGCCGTGCACCAATATGACTTATCCACAGTGTTGCAGCCGCCACATTCCCGAGCGCATTGCGATCCGCCATGGTCAGGCAAATTTCAGGGGGACCACGATGGCGGGCTCGGACGACGACGTCCGCGTGGATATCGACTTAGGCGAAGCCGAACGCGAAGCGGACCGCATTCGCGCGTGGCTGATCGCATTGCGCCGCCGCCATGATCTGGCGCGCTTCGAATTCACGCATCACGTTCGCATCGTGCCTGCTGGACCGACCTACAGCCATCCGATCCTGACGCTCGGCACCCGCTTTACCGAGACCGAGGACCTTCTGCTCTCGACATACCTGCACGAGCAGATGCACTGGTACCTTTGGCTGCTCGGCGGCCCCGATCACGACCCGGTCTCGCCATTCTTCGACGAACTCGTACGCCGCTACCCGCAGGCGCCGATCTGGCTGCCCGAGGGCGCGCGCAGCTACGAGCAGACCTACATGCACCTCGTCGTCTGCTGGCTCGAAATCGAGGCAACCGCCGAGCTGATCGGCCGTACGCGCGCCAACCGCATGGCCGACACGACATTTGGCTATCGCTGGATCTATCGCACCGTGATCGCCGACCGCGATCCGCTGGGCGCGCTGTTCACGGAGCACGGTTTGTATCCGATGCGGCCGGCGCCGGAACTGATCGCTGAGGAGAAAGCGCGTCGCCGCGCCGAACTCGATGCCGAAGACGACGCCGGAGCTAGCCGTCGCGGAGCGCGGCGAAAAACGTCTCGAGCAGCGCCCGGCTCTCGGCCTCGGCGAGGCCGGGGTAGACCTCCGGCACGTGGTGGCAAGTCGGGTGGCTGAAGACGCGTGGGCCGGTCTCGACGCCGCCGCTTTTCGGGTCCGCGGCACCATAGTAGAGCCGACGGACTCGCGCGAATGAGATCGCGGCTGCACACATCGGGCAGGGCTCGAGGGTCACGTAGAGATCGCAGTCCGTCAGGCGCTCGGAATCGAGCATCCTCGCCGCCTGCTGGATCGCCAGGATTTCGGCGTGCGCGGTCGGGTCCTTGCGGGCACGCGTTAGGTTGTGCGCTTCCGCAATGACCACGCCGTCGGGCCCGACGACCACCGCCCCGACCGGGACCTCACCGAGATCGGCAGCCGCGCGCGCCAATTCCAGCGCCCGATCCATATGGCTTGATGTGCGCGGTGATGTCATAAGCAGGCGATCCAAGACATAAAGGCGGCGATACAGCCAACGCGAGCCGCCCACAAGCCCGGAGTTTTCGAATGCGCACGCCACGATCCGGCTCCCGCCCGCCCGGCAGGCGCGGCAGTGCGCCGAACCGACCGCGGGGGGATCGAACCGGACCCGATGCGGGGGGCGGCTCGAAAGACGGGGCGAAAGCCGGCGCGCGGACCTACCGCGAACGGCCGCGGAGCGACCGCCCGGAACGCACGCGCGACGCAGGCGCGGGCGACGGCGCAAGAGGCGATCGGCCCCACCGCGAACGGCCGCGCGGCGACCGCCCGGAACGCACGCGCGACGCAGGCGCGGGCGACGGCGCAAGAGGCGATCGGCCCCACCGCGAACGACCGCGCGGCGATCGCCCGGAACGCGCTCGCGAGGGCACCGGCCAAAGCGGGCACCGTCCGGCACCAGATCGACTTTCAGACAGGGGGCGGGCACATCAGGTAAACGCGGCGGATCGTCCCGCGATGAGCCCCAGCAGGCGCCGCACATCGCGTCCGCATCGCGGCGGCCACGCTACACGCCGGAAGCGTCCGGCCGGCCGACCGCGGAGATGCGCGTCGCGAAGGCATTGGCCCGCGCGGGCCTGTGTTCGCGCCGCGACGCTGAACGGTGGATCGTCGAGGGCCGCGTTCGCGTCAATGGCAAGACGATCGCAAGCCCCGCACTCGATGTCGGCCCCGACGACCGGATCGAGGTCGATGGCCGCCCGCTTCCCGATGCGGAGCCGATCCGGTTGTGGCGCTATCACAAGCCGCGCGGTCTCGTCACAACTCACCGCGACACCGATGGGCGGCCGACAGTGTTCGAGAAGTTGCCGCCCGAGATGCCGCGCGTCGTCTCGATCGGGCGGCTCGATCTCAACACCGAAGGTCTGCTGCTGCTGACGAACGACGGAGCATTGGCGCGACACCTCGAACTCCCAGCGACCGGATGGCTGCGCCGCTACCGCGTGCGCGCGCACGGCCGCGTCGATCAGGCGGCGCTCGACAAGCTGAAGAACGGCATCACCATCGACGGTGTTCGTTACGGTCCCGTCGAGGCAACGGTCGACAAGACGCAGGGCGCCAACATCTGGCTGACCGTGGCGCTGCGCGAAGGCAAGAACCGCGAGGTGCGCAAGATCCTCACGCCGCTGGGACTCGACGTGAACCGGCTGATCCGGATCTCCTACGGTCCATTCCAACTGCTCGATCTCGAGCCCGGCGCCGTCGAGGCCGTGCGGCGTCGCGTCATCGCCGACCAGCTCGGCCACGATGTCGCGACGGAACTCGGACTGATCGATCGCGAGGCGCAGGCCGAAGCACGGCGCTCGCGGTCTCCCCGTGCGCCGTCTACCCAGGCGAAGGATGCGGACGACACATGAGGATCGTCAGCGGCACATTGCGGGGCCGGACATTGGCGACGCCGAGCGACGACGCGATACGCCCGACATCGGATCGCGTGCGCGAAGCCATTTTCAACTGGCTGCTGCATGGTGATCCGGTTGCGCACATCGATGGCGGCCGCGTCATCGACCTGTTCGCCGGCACTGGCGCCATGGGTATCGAGGCGCTGTCGCGCGGCGCGACGTTCCGACGCAACATCGAAGCGTTCGGGCTGACGGGCGTGACCAAGGTCTGGCGTCGTGACGCAACCGACCTCGGCGACGCCACGACCATGACGCCGTTCGATATGGCGTTTCTAGATCCTCCCTATGGCAAGGGCCTCGGCGAGAAGGCGCTCGCCGCGCTGGCGGCGGGCGGATGGCTGGTGCCGGATGCGCTGTGCGTGCTCGAAGAGCGCAAGGGCGTCACGATCGACGTTCCTGACCGCTACGAAGCGATCGATCAGCGCGAGTGGGGTGATACGCAGGCGGTGCTGCTGCGGTTCGTTCAACAATCCCCTCTCCCCGTCCTTACGGGGAGAGGGCAAGGGTGAGGGGCGGCAACATACGCAAACGCAGAGTTTTCTGCCGCCCCTCATCCCGACCTTCTCCCCGTGAGTACGGGGAGAAGGATAAGAATCAGCGCCGCCCAAACAGGCGCTCGATGTCGGCGCGGGAGAGCGAGACGTAGGTCGGGCGTCCGTGATTGCACTGGCCGGCGCGCGGCGTCGTCTCCATCTCGCGCAGCAGCGCATTCATCTCGGGTCCGGTGAGACGGCGGCCGGCGCGGACGCTGCCGTGACACGCGATGGTGCCACAGATCGCGTCGAGGCGCGCTTCGAGCAAACCAGTCGTGCCCTCCGCCAGCATCTCGCGGGCGAGGTCCTTGACCAGAGCCGCCACATCACACTGCCCGAGCAGCGCCGGCGTTTCGCGCACCAGCACCGCCGACGTGCCGAACGGCTCCAACGCGAGGCCGAGTTCGGCGAGCTGATCGGCCGCTTCGGCGAGTCCCGCGACCTCATCGGCATCGAGATCGACGATCTCCGGGATCAGCAAACCCTGGCGCTTGATGCCACCATTGGCGAACATCGCTTTCATGCGTTCCAGCACCAACCGCTCGTGCGCTGCGTGCTGGTCGACGATGACGATACCGTCGCTGGTCTCGGCGACGATATAGGTGCCGTGGAGCTGCGCGCGGGCGGCGCCGAGCGGATAGTCCTCCACCTCTCCGTCCGGCATCGGCACGTGGGGCGCGTCGGCCGCGACCTCGGCGCTTGGCATCGAAAGACCGGCGAGAGGCTCCTGCATCGCCTCACCGAAACCGGCGGCGAAACCGCTTTGTCTCGATGGTGGCGACCATGCGTGCGACGGCGACGGCGCTTCTGTCGCGCCACCTTCGGCGCTGGCACGATGACCGGAGCGCTCCAGGACTTCGCGGATGCCGCCGACGAGAAGTGAGCGCACGGCACCCGAATCGCGAAACCGGACTTCGGACTTGGCGGGATGCACGTTGACGTCGACGGTGCGAGGATCGAGTTCGACGAACAGCGCCACGAGCGGATGGCGCCCCTTTGGAACCAAGTCACCATAAGCGCCGCGCAGCGCGCCGAGCAGCAGCCGGTCGCGTACTGGGCGCCCATTGACGAAAAGGAACTGCAGGCCGGTATCGGGCCGGTTGAGCGTCGGCAAGCCAACGAACCCGTGGAGCCGCACGCCGTCGCGCGTACCATCGAGCGGCACGGCGTCAGCCAGAAATTCGCGGCCCATGATGCGGCCGAGGCGAGCGAGCAAGCCATCCGGATCGGGTGCGCATGCGGGAAGACGGAGGCCAACCCGCTCGCCTGTCGTCAGCGAAAATCCGATCGCGGGATGCGCCATGGCGAGCCGCTTGACGATCTCGGAGATCGCAAGGTTTTCGGCGCGCTCCGATTTCATGAACT
>LNEA01000627.1 GCA_001464855.1 Rhizobiales bacterium Ga0077530 | reverse complement strand
GCCGCCGAACTCGGCTTCGAGCTTCACGACTTGTCCACGGGCGGTGGCAGCGATGGCAATTTCACGGCCCACAAGGTGCCGACACTCGACGGTCTCGGCGTCGATGGCGCCGGCGCTCATCGACTCGACGAGCATCTCCTGATCTCGTCGCTGGTGCCACGCATGATGCTGCAGAAGCGCCTGATGGAGAGCTTGGCTTGATTGCCGCGGTCCGCAACGCCTTCGGCTACTGCGGCCGCGGGTCGTGCCCACGCCGGTTGGCGCTCGTGCCACGCTGCCTTCGGCAGCCATCGAACTCCAGCGACTTGTGATTTTCAGGTAGCGGCCGAAGGCCGCGAGGTTCGAATGCGACCGGCGAGGCAGCACCGCGGCGCCGGTAGGCGTCGGGCCGAAGGCGCGCCTCTGGCGCGGGCCGGCTCGGCTCGACTGAGGAGCATCGAGCCGCAGGTCCCCGCCTCGGCAGACAACCCCCACGCCGACGGAGATCGCCATGTTCCCCACGTTTCTCAGCCGCCCCATTATCGTCAGCGGGCTGGCCGCTGCTTCGCTTGCCGCACTGTCCGCGAGTGCGTCGGCCGCCGACATCACGAGCGTGCAGCTCGGTTTCACCGACTCGGGCGGCAATCTTTGCCCGCGCATCGTGACCATGAAGGCCTGGGCGCACACCGATGGTCCGGGCGTCGTCAACTTCGTGATCCGCAACAGCAGCGGCAACAAGACCGGGCTCATGCCGGCCAACGCGGTCAAAGGCCCGACCGGCAATTGGATCGCGACGCTGACGCACAAGTTCAAGATCACGACCGACGTCGACACGAAGTACATCGCCGAGGTGAAGGGCTCGCCCAAGATCTCGAACTGGGTGCCGCTCAAGGAAGCGTGCCTCGGCAAGGCGCCGAAAACCGTGGGCGTCAAGGGCAAGCCCGGCAAGCACATCAGCGAACTCGATAAGGACAAGGATCAGGACAAGGGCAAGCCGCTTCCGCAGGGCAGCAACGACCCCAAGCCTCTGCCGCCTGGCAAACCTGTCGGTGGTGGCAAGCCGATCCCCGACACCAAGCCTCTTGCGCAGTGCTCCAGCAAGAAGATCACCGCCACCCGCTCCCTGGCGGTGACGAAGACCGGCGGTATCGGCACCGCGTGGGTGGCGTGGGAGCACGGCGTGGCCAAGACGATTGGGTACAAGTATGCGAGCTCGCATAACGCCACGAGCCGCAAAGAGACCTGCACCTGGAAAGGCACGTTCACGTGCACCGTTTCAGCCTATCCGTGCCGCGCCTAGAGGGTGCCCACGACGGAAGATCCGGGTCCGGCCTCGCCGCCGGGCCCGTTTCGCGTTGAGCCTGCCTGATCGATGCCCAAAGCGCTGGCAGCAGGCCTGCGCGGCAACCGACAGCCTTGTCGGAGCGCGCATTTCCGGCTAAGCCGACCTCGACGATGCCGCCGCTTCGGCCCGGCCGCCGCTCTGCGCATTGCCACCCATTCCACCTCCCATTCTCGCGAAGGAGAAACTCACCATGGCGCGCACCAAGATCGCCCTCGTCGGCGCCGGCATGATCGGCGGCACGCTTGCCCATCTCGTCGGCCTCAAGGAACTCGGTGACGTCGTGCTTTTCGACATCGCGGACGGGGTGCCGGCGGGCAAAGGGCTCGATCTGATGCAGTCGGGCGCGGTGGAAGGTTTCGATTGCGCCATCAAGGGCACCAGCGCCTATGCCGACATCGAGGGCGCCGACGTCGTCATCGTGACGGCGGGCATTCCGCGCAAGCCTGGCATGAGCCGCGATGACCTCCTCGGCATCAACCTCAAGGTCATGGAACAGGTCGGCGCCGGCATCAAACAGTACTGCCCGAACGCGTTCGTGATCTGCATCACCAACCCGCTCGACGCGATGGTATGGGCGCTTCAGAAAGCGTGCGGCTTGCCAAAGAACAAGGTCATCGGCATGGCCGGCGTGCTCGACACCGCGCGCTTCCGCTACTTCCTCGCCGAGGAAATGAAGGTCTCGGTCGAGGACGTGACGGCGTTTGTCCTCGGTGGCCACGGCGACGACATGGTGCCGCTGACGCGCTACTCGGCGGTTGGTGGCGTACCGCTCCCCGATCTCGTGAAGATGGGCTGGATCACGCAGGAGAAGCTGGATTCGATCGTCGACCGTACGCGCAAGGGCGGCGGTGAGATCGTGGCGCTGCTGAAGACGGGTTCGGCGTTCTATGCTCCGGCGTCGTCCGCAGTCCAGATGGCGGAGAGCTACCTCAAGGACAAGCGGCGGATGCTGCCGGTTGCGGCGTTCCTCGACGGCCAGTACGGCGTCAAGGGGATGTACGTCGGTGTGCCCGCTGTGATCGGTGCCAATGGCGTCGAGAAGGTCGTCGAGATTTCACTCAATGACGCCGAGAAGGCGATGTTCCAGAAGTCGGTCGCCTCGGT
>LNEA01000626.1 GCA_001464855.1 Rhizobiales bacterium Ga0077530 | reverse complement strand
TCGTGGATCAATCTTAGATTGCAGCTTGTTCTGCGCCTTCGAATCTGGCGCCGTGGAGGTGGCTCACATGTGCGCCGTCGCCAACATCTCCCAAGAGAACCGACCCATGTCTCACATCGCGAATTTGGCGCAGAGTCTCCCGCCCACACCGCCGTCATCGGTGCCCTCGCCGTTCGCCAGTTTGATTCGAACGCCTGGGGACTACCTCTGTCCGGACGGCGTCATTTTCGACGAACTCGAGCGCGCCATCCGCCGGCACCTGTTCAAGCAGGTTCTCCCCTCGCTTAAGGGACGCACCGAGCGCTACCTGATTATCCAAGGCGCCCGCGGAACCGGCAAAACCGTCACCGCCACCGATGCGTCGCTGCGCTACGGCTTCGCTGTCGCGCTGCTACCGGCGTCGATGCTGGCGAGCGAGCATGAGGGAGGCGCCACCGCGGTGCTGCGCGACTTCATGGCCTTTGCGGCGGAAGCCTCGCGCACACGCAGGCAGCGCATCGTCATCGTCGCCGACGATTTCGACCTCTCTATCTCGGCGGCCGATGAGCAAACGGGCAAGACGATCAACAGTCTGCTCGTCACGCATCTTCTCCAGCAGATGGCCGATACGCACGAGCCGAGAAATTTCGACGACAGCGGGATGCCGATCATCTTCACCGGCAACAACTTCACCACCGTGCGCTCGTCGCTGTTCCGCGAGGGTCGCGCGGCTTGGCACACCCACCGTCCCACGCTCGACGACAAACTGCTGATCGCGTTTCAGCTCTTCAATCCGCGCACCTTCGATGACCGACGGATCATCGAGCGGCTGGTGCGCTCGTATCGCGAGGAGAGCGTTGCCTTCTGGCGCGCCCTTCATAACGATCTCTTGACCGAGAAGCTGGATGATCTGATCGCGCGCGGCCTGCCCGACGTCGCCGCTGCCGAGGCGGAGTTCCGCCGCCCCGTACCACTCGACCCACAAAAACTTTGGTTGCTCGCGCGCGCACGTTCGAGAACCGGACCGGCGTCCTTTCTCTGATGCTCGAGCGATCCGCTACGTCACAGCGGCGCGCTGCTTGCCGATCGTTGCGCGTCCCGCCATGTATTCGGCTGGCAGATTGATCGCCTCGACCGCGCAGAGCCGGCCATCGCCTGCCAGATGAGCCACAGCGAACTTGCCCTCATCGACGGCACCGCGCACCTCGACAGCGGCACCTCCGATCGGCAGCCCCGCAATCTGGATCTTCAGATCGTACTGATCCGACCAGAACCATGGCACTTCGGGCGCCGGTGGCTTGGCGCCACAGATCGCTGCCGCCGCCTGTCGCGCCTGTTCGACGGCGCTCGCGACGCTTTCGAGTCGCATCCGGCAACCGTAATGCGGCAGCGGTCGCTCGGTGCAGTCGCCGATGGCGTAGATGCCGGGCGCGCTCGTCCGCGCCTCCAGATCGACGGCGATGCCGTTGTTGCAGACAAGACCCGCTGCTTGGGCCAGTTCGACGTTAGGCACCGCGCCGATGCCGACGAGCACCATGTCGGCGGGTTCGCTGCGGCCGTCGGCCAATCGGACGCCCCGCACGCTGCCGCTCGCCGACTCGATCCCGGTCACACCCGCCTCAAGCCGGAAAACGACGCCTTGGCGCTCATGATACTTCTGCACGAAAGCCGACAGGATCGGCGACGCGACGCGGGCCATCAGGCGTGCCTCGCGCTCGACCACGACCACTTCCATTCCGTGAATACGGGCGGATGCTGCGACTTCCAAACCAACGTAGCCGCCACCGATCACGACCAGACGCCGCCCGGGCTGCAGCCCCGCCTTGATCGC
>LNEA01000625.1 GCA_001464855.1 Rhizobiales bacterium Ga0077530 | reverse complement strand
GGCCGCCATACTGACGGCGGTCGGTGCAATCTCCAGCGTCAGCAGCACGGGGCCACCACCACTTTCGGAGATTTCGGATTTCTCGACGACGACGGGTTCGGTTACGTCGATGACGACCCGCATTTTTCCGGGCGCGCCAAGGCCGGCGCGGAACCCGCTGACGATACCCACAGGGGCGCCGCTCAGCGATGGCGGTAACCGCAGCTTGATGTTCGGCAAATCGACGATGACGCGGTTGGGGTTCGGCAGCGAGATGACTTGGTAATCCACCCGACGCTCGAGCGCGATCACGAAGCGTGTCGTCTTGGCGGGTTCGGAGCCTGCCTGCGGAACTGCCGGAATGACGGGCGCAGCGGAGGCGACTTCAGCCGGCGCATGCCTGGACTGTGCCCTGGCTTCGCCCATACCGATCCACGCCGGTAAGGCGAGCACGACCGCAAAACGCATGTACGCACGTAGTCGGAGACGGCTCCGGCTACCCGCACCTGCCTGAACCATGACGAAAGACCCCCGTCAACGCGACACCGGCTTCAGTGGTAGGTTGCCCTTGGGTAGACCAGGAACGTGGCGTTTTCCGGGTCTTCCCAGGCCCTTGTTATGAAATGGTCAAGGTTAACATTTCGCAAAAGCCGTCGACGCGCTGGGATCGTCGGGCATCGAAGAGCAACTCCGGCATTGGAAATCGAGAGCCCACCGGGTGCTCTGATGCGGAGGTGCCGCGTGCACCGATATGCATTTGATCATGTCCCAGGGCCGACTTTCGAGCGCGCGGGATGCGCATCGCCTTGAGAAGGGGCAATTTGCCAGGCTGCCGGTTCGTCCATCACCGATGACTGCCATTTGGGCGGCATCGCATTTGACTTTGCAGGCAGAGGCGTCATCTTATTCAAACCGTGGGGCTGAAAGGCCCGTCCGTGCGTATCGATGGCTGGTTCGCAAGCGGCTGCTGTCGGTTGGCAACAACAAAGGGGAGGCTCTCAATGAGCACTATGCGTCGCGTGCTATCCGCACTTGCGGTGGCCGCAACACTTCCAATTTTGGCGACGGCAGCGAGCGCCCAGAAGACTTTGCGCTTTGTCCCGCACTCCGACCTAAAGATCCTCGACCCGATCTGGACCACGGCCTACGTCGTCCGCAACCATGGCTACATGGTCTACGACACGCTCTTCGGCATGGACGACAAGGGCGAAATCAAGCCGCAGATGGTCGACACATACAAGCTGTCGGATGACAAGCTAACGTGGACGATGACCCTGCGCGACGGCCTCACCTGGCATGACGGCGCGGCGGTGACCACCGAAGACATTATTCCGTCGATCAAGCGCTGGGCCGCGAAAGATTCGATGGGCCAGAAGATGATGTCCTTCGTGGACAGCATTACGGCGAAAGACCCAAAGACATTCGAGATCAAGCTGAAATCCCCGACGGGTCTCGTCCTCCTGGCCCTCGGAAAGCCGTCATCGAACGTCCCGTTCATGATGCCGAAGCGCGCCGCGGAAACGGACCCCAACAAGCAGATCGAGGATTTCACGGGCTCCGGTCCCTTTGTTTTCAAGCGCGACGAGTGGGCCCCCGGCAGCAAGATCGTCTACACCAAATTCGCGGGTTACAAGCCACGCTCGGAGCCGCCGTCCGGAACGACAGGCGGCAAGGTCGTGAAAGTCGACCGCGTCGAGTGGCTGCCGATCCGTGATCACCAGCAGGCGGTCAACGCTCTGCTCGCCGGCGAAGTCGACTACATCGAAGCGCCGCCGCACGATCTCCATCCGCTGCTCAAAGCGAACAAGAATGTCTACCTGTTCAACTGGAATCCGCTCGGGAACCAGTTCACGTTCCGCTTCAATGTCCTGCACAAGCCGTTCGACAACGACAAGATCCGTCAGGCGATCCTGTATGCCCTTAATCAGGAGGACTTCCTGAAGGCGGTCGTCGGGTCGGAGGAATACTACAAAGTCTGCAAAGCGATGTTCATCTGCGGCACGCCGTTCGAGACCACGGCGGGCTTCGAGGACAAGCTCGAGTCCAACTTCAAGAAGGCGCGTGAGCTGCTCGCGGAAGCCAAGTACGACGGCACGCCGTTCCTGCTCATGCATTCGACGGATCTTCAGGTGCTGACGAACTTGGCGCCGGTAGCGAAGTCGCTCATGGAGCGCGCAGGCTTCAAGGTCGATATGCAGTCGATGGACTGGCAGACGGTCGTGGCGCGTCGCTCCAAGAAGGATGCTCCTTCGGCCGGCGGCTGGAACGGGTTCCTGACGTCTTGGGTTGCGGGCGACCTCCTCAACCCGGTCATGGCTGGCTTCGCCAACGCTGGTTGCGACAAGGCCATGTTCGGCTGGCCGTGCGACGAAAAGATCGAGAAGTTGCGCGACGACTTCGCGCGGGAAACCGACAGTGGCAAGCAGAAGGCGATCGTCGAAGCACTGCAGCGTCGCCTCGCGGAGTATCCGACCTACGCTCATCTCGGGCAGTGGTACAACCACGGCGCCCTGCGCAACAATGTGAAGGGCGTGGTCGCCTCTCCGGCGCCGGTGCTCTGGAATATATCGGTCGAATAAAGGCGCTACGCGCGCTTCAGTCCTCGGCGATCGCACACGATCGCCGAGGACTATCTGACAAACGCTTTGTGCCGGCCTGCCGCGTTCACGCGGCGTAACTCATTAGGACTGTTATGGGCGGCTATCTTCTTCGCCGGATCCTTTCCACAATACCCGTGCTGGCGATCGTCGCCGTGTTCGTCTTCCTAATGCTGCGGCTGACGCCATCGGACCCCGCCGCGATTATCGCTGGCGATTACGCGAGCTCCGAGCAGATCGAAGGCATTCGTGAGCGCCTCGGGCTCAACGAGCCCATTCTGAAGCAATTCTTCATCTGGATCGGCGGCGTTCTGCGGGGCGATTTCGGCGAAAGCTTTTTCTACAAAAAGCAGGTTGCGGAGCTGATCGGCGAGCGCCTGGAACCAACGCTGTCGCTGTCGCTCCTGACCATTTTTCTCGTGCTGCTGATTGCCGTGCCGATCGGCATCATTGCTGCGCACAATCACGGCACCTGGATCGACAGGTTCGTGATGGGCTTTTCGGTTCTGGGTTTCTCCGTCCCGGTCTTCGTCGTCGGGTACATCCTGATTTACATCTTTGCGATCACGCTCGAATGGCTGCCGGTTCAGGGGTACCAACGCATCAGTGACGGCGTCGGCGGCTGGTTGCTCAGACTTATTCTGCCGGCGATGACGCTGTCGGTTGTTTTTATCGCCTTCATTGCGCGCATGACTCGCACGAGCGTGCTGGAAGTTCTGAACGAGGACTATATCCGCACCGCGCGCGCCAAAGGCCAGACCGAACTCAAGGTCCTCATCCGTCATGCACTGGCCAACGCTGCCGTGCCGATCCTGACGATCATCGGCCTCACGGTGGCGATCCTGATCGGCGGTGTCGTCGTGACGGAGTCCGTTTACACGCTGCCCGGCCTCGGGCTGCTGACGGTCGACGCTGTGCTTGCCCGCGATTATCCGACGATCCAGGCGGTGATCCTGTTGTTCTCTTTCGCCTACGTTCTGATCAACCTGCTCGTTGATGTCGCCTACACGTTCCTCGATCCCAGGATTCGCTACTGATGGTCAGCATCGACGCAGCCCCGCCGGTTCGCCGACGTCGTTCCGTCTGGTCGATCGTCTTGAGCAACCCGAGCGTCATTTTCGGCGGCTCGATCGCGCTTGTGATGTTGATCATCGCGGTCCTCGCACCCTTCCTCGGCACGCGCGACCCAGCCGAGATCAATCCGTCAGCGCGCAACCAGAAGCCCGGCTACGTCGCGACCGTCCGCGATGACGAAGGCAAGCGCATTTCTGTCGTCTATCGGTTGGGCAGCGACAGTCTCGGGCGCGATATCTACAGCCGCGTGATTTACGGCGCGCGCGTCTCGCTCATCGTCGGCATTACGGTTGCGGCGATTGCGGTTTTCATCGGCCTCATCATCGGAATGATCGCTGGCTACGTGCGCTGGCTCGACGGCATCATCATGCGCTTCATGGACGGGCTGATGGCGATACCGGAGATTCTGCTCGCGATCGCTCTCGTGTCGCTGTCGCGTGCCGGATTGCCAGCGGTTATTGTTGCGATCGTGATTCCGCAGGTGCCGCGCGTGGTGCGTCTCGTGCGCTCGGTCGTGCTGTCCATCCGCGAAGAGCCGTACGTCGAAAGCGCGATCACTGTCGGCACGCCGACACCCACGCTGCTGTTCCGCCACGTGCTCCCGAACACGACGGCGCCTCTGATCGTGCAAGGGACGTTCATCTGCGCCAGCGCCATCCTGGTTGAGGCGATCCTGTCGTTCCTCGGCATCGGCATCCCGCCGGAAACGCCGACGTGGGGCAACATCATGGCGGAGGGGCGGACCTACTTCCGCATCCTGCCGCATAACATTCTCTATCCGGGGATCGCACTCGCGCTCGCGGTGCTCGCCATCAACATGCTTGGCGATGGGTTGCGCGATACGCTCGACCCGCGCTTCGCCAAAAGGTTCTGATCCGCATGCAAGAGGTGCCGACCGGCATGACTGAACCAGTTCTCTCGGTGCGCGATCTCAAAGTGCGGCTGCCACGCGGCGCGGATCGAGAGAACGCGATCGAGGGCATCAGCTTCGACATCGGCCCGCGTGAGATCGTGTGCATCGTTGGCGAGTCTGGTTCCGGCAAGTCGGTCACCGCGCAAGCGGTCATGGGATTGTTGCCGAAGCGCGATCTCGTCGTCACGGGCGGCGCCACGCTGCTCCAGGGCGAGGACACGACGAAGGCGAACATCAACCGCCTGCGTGAATTGCGCGGCACCCGCATGGGCATGATTTTCCAGGAACCGATGACGGCGCTCAATCCCGTTCAGCGGGTGGGTCAGCAGATCGCCGAGGTGTTGGAGATTCACACCAAGCTGTCGGCCGCCGAGCAGCGCCAGCGCGTGCTCGAAATGATGCGCTCGGTGCAGCTTCCCGATCCCGACCAGATGATCGACGCGTATCCGCACCAGCTGTCGGGCGGTCAGCGCCAGCGCATCATGATCGCGACGGCGCTGATCCTGGACCCGGCACTCCTCATAGCGGATGAGCCGACGACAGCGCTCGACGTGACGACGCAGGCGCAGATCCTGAAACTGATCAAGGAAATGCAGACCCGTCGGAACACCGGCGTGATGTTCATTACCCACGACTTCGGTGTCGTCTCCGAGATCGCGGATCGCGTCGTCGTCATGCAGCACGGTCGCGTCGTCGAGCAGGGCACGCGCGATGAGGTGCTGACGCGTCCGCGCGAGGCCTACACGAAGATGCTCGTCGCGGCAGTGCCGAGCCTGGTGCCGCCGGCTCGTCAGCCGGTGACGGGCAAGGTCGCGCTCGAAGCGAAGGGTTTATCCAAGACGTATGGCGGGCGCACGTTCTTCAGCCGGAATGCGCGGGTCGTGAAGGCGGCGCAGAACGTGAATTTCCAGATCCGGCGTGGCGAAACGCTGGGTATCGTCGGCGAGTCGGGTTCTGGAAAAACCACGGTGGCGCGCTGCGTTGCGCGCCTGATCGAGCCGAGCGATGGTCAGATCCTGATCGACGGCAATGATGTGGCCCATCTCCCCGAGCGCGACCTGCGTCGGCATCGGCGCAACATCCAGATTGTTTTCCAGGACCCTTACCGATCGCTCAATCCGCGCCGCACGGTCGGTCAGTCGATCGTCGAGGGCCCCATGAACTTCGGGATGGAGCGGGACGAGGCGCTGGCCAAGGCGCAAGAGTTGATGGGCCTCGTGGGATTGGCGCCCGACGCACTCGATCGCTATCCGCACCAGTTCTCGGGCGGCCAACGCCAACGCATCTGCATCGCCCGCGCGTTGGCGATGAGCCCGACCTTGCTGATTGCCGACGAGGCCGTCTCGGCGCTTGACGTGTCTGTGCAGGCGCAGGTTCTCGAACTGCTCGACGACATCCGCAAGAAGTTCCAGCTCGCGGTGCTGTTCATCACGCACGATCTTCGTGTCGCCGCCCAGATTTGCGATCGCATCGCCGTCATGAAAAACGGTGTCGTGGTCGAAGAAGGCACCACGGTCGACGTCTTCCGTAATCCGCAGCACGAGTACACCAAGGCGCTGTTCGACGCGGCGCCGGGGCGGATGTTCGGCGTCAACCTTTGCGCTTGACCCCCGTCGCCCAACCGGCAAAAGGCTGAGGCACCGGTTGAATGTGCGGGGGACACGATGAGCGACGGAGCGGCAGGCGCCAGCGATCCGGAGGGGACAGACGCCACCGCTGCGCATGCGGACACTGCGCCTCTTGTCATTACGGTTCACGGGACATTCGCCACCGCCTCGAGCGATGATGGCGAGCAATGGTGGCAGCGCGGCTCGGGGTTCATGTCGGCGCTGACCGAGCGTCTTGCGAGCAAGGGCATTCCCGAGATTGCCGTACAGCCATTCCGCTGGACGGGCCTCAATTCGGATCATGCGCGGCTCCGTGCCGCCAAAGTGCTTGCTGGCACGATTGCCGCGGCTAAACGGAATGGCCGGCCGGTAGCGGTGTTGGCCCACAGCCACGGCGGCAACGTGCTCATGGAGGCGCTCGTTCAGCGGCGCACACGCCGACCGCTCGCCGCCGCCCTCACACTTGGGACGCCGTTCTTCACGCGCCGGCTGAAGCCGCTGCCGATGCTCATTGCCGCCTTCAAGGTTCTTCTCGGCATCGCGGTGGCGCCGGCAATGCTGATGTATGCGTGGCTTGCCCTGCCGACCGCGCTCGATGGTAGCCGCATCGAGCTGATTGTCCTGCCCTTGCTGGTCCTCGCGGCAGTGATGTGGGCGTTCGCTTCGGGCGCGCGCGCCCTCCTACGTCAACGAGGGGCGAAGATCCGGGCGCGAATGGCCATCGCACCCGAGCGCTGGCTGGTCATCCAGAGCCCCCGAGACGAGGCGATGCGCCTTCTCGAGCAGGCGGTTGCGATCAAGCCGATCTATGTGACGCGATCGTCGGCGCATGGCCAGTGGATACGGTTCGGCACGCTGGCGGGCGTCGTCGGCACCATCGCGTTTCTCTACTTCACGATGCCGTACTTTCTTGCCCCGATCATCGAGAAATTTGGCAAGCGCGATTTCGGCCCCGGCATCGTCGCGGACTTCACGTTCCTGCTGATGGTGCCGGTGGTCTTTGCGCTCATCTACGGCGCGATCCGATTGTTTTCATGGATCTGCGGCGCACGGCTGTTATCAGCGCTGCTGAACGCATCGATTCATGGCGGCATCGTTGGGGCCGCGTACGGCGGCGATGATGCTTATGCGCTGACCGGTGTTTCTCGCATACCGCCGTACCTGCCCGGTGCGATGGAGCAGCGCGTCGCTGCGGCGAATCTCGGCGGGATCGATGACAGCGCCATCATCGATGCTGCGCGCGACTTCTATGCCGGGATCCTCGAGGAGGATGCGACAGGGCTCTCCTTCACCGATCCGGATCTATTGTGGAAGCGCATGTCGGACGCGCTCTATCACAACGCCTACATGCGGGACGGCGATATCGTCGAGGTCATCGCGGCGCATCTGGCGGAGCACTTCCGCAATGGGCCGGTCAAATAAATCAACCACCCGCGATCTGCGGCAGGATGTGGACTTCAGAGTCGGCAGCGATCGGCTCCAGCAATGCGTCCTGGTAGATCTGCCCGTCGATGGCGACCGCTAATCCTTCTTCGAGATGCGGTGCCAGCTCCGGGAATTTTTCACCCAACTTGCGGAATAGTTGGCGCACCGTCCCAGCGTCGACGTCGAGCTCGGTCACATCGCCCGGCGTTACGTGGGCCATGAGTCTCTCCGTCAGAAACAATCGGGCCCGCACGGCGTGCAGGCCCGATGCCATTGCGATCTAAGAACCGGCTCGACGCTTAGGCTTTACCGGCCGCCTTCATCGCCTTCAGCACTTTCGGCGGCGACATCGGCAGCTCGAAGAAGCGCACACCGGACGCACGCCGCACCGACGCGGCGATCGCGGCCATCGGCGGCACGATCGGCGTTTCGCCGATGCCGCGCACGCCGTAGGGATGGCGTGGGTTCGGCACTTCGACGATGATCGTGTCGATCATCGGCAGGTCCGACGCCACCGGAACGCGGTAGTCGAGGAAGCCCGCGTTCTGAAGCCGGCCGTCGGTGCCATAGATGTATTCTTCGTTGAGTGCCCAGCCGATGCCCTGGACGGCGCCGCCCTGATACTGGCCCTCGACGTAAGACGGATGGATCGCTCGTCCCGCGTCCTCGGGATCGACCTCGGTGTCGGCGATGTGTACGCCGAAGCTCGGGGCCGCCCCCTGCGCGCTGATTGCGGCATAGCCGACGATGGCGCCGCCGGTCTTGCCGGCGATCTTGCCGATATCGCTCAAAGACATCGGCTTGTGCTTGCCGGCGTTCTCGCCGGCCGGCCGCACTTCACCGTCTTCCCAGGTCACGGCTTCCTCGGGGATCTCCCAAAGCTTGGCCGCGCGCTGGCACGCCTGCTTGATAATCGAGCGGGCTGCGTCGACCGTTGCCATGCCACTCGAAAACGCCGAGCGGCTGCCGCCGGTGAGGAAGTTGTAGCCGAGCGACGCAGTGTCGGCGATGATCGGGCGGACCTTGCTCACGTCCATCTTGAGCTCTTCCGCCGCCATCATGCTCAACGACGCACGAAGACCGCCAACGTCCGGCGTGCCGGCCATCAGGGACAGCGTGCCGTCCTCATTGAGCTGGAGCGACACCGTGGTCTCACCACCGATGTTGAACCAGAAACCGGCGGCGATGCCGCGTCCCTGGTTGGGACCGAGTGGCGCCTTCCAGTGCTCGCTGTCCTGCGCCGCTTCGAGACACTCGACGAGACCGACGGGACCGAACTTCGGACCGTAGGCGGCTTTCGTGCCTTCCTTGGCGGCGTTCTTGAGGCGCATTTCGAGCGGGCAGAGACCGAGCGTCTCGGCGAGTTCGTCGACCACGCTCTCGACGGCGTAGGTCGAGATCGGACCGCCGGGCGCGCGATATGCCGCGACCTTTGGCCGGTTGGAGACGACGTCGTAGCCGACGATTTTCACGTGCTCGAGGTCGTAGTTGGCGAAGGCGCACATGGCGCCGGGCTGCACGGGGCTGCCCTGGAACGCGCCGGCCTGGAAGATCAGCTCGCCCTCGGCGGCGGTGATCGTGCCGTCTTTCTTCGCGCCCATCTTGATGTGCATGGTCGCGCCCGACGTCGGACCCGTTGCCTTGAACACATCTTCGCGGCTCATCACCATCTTGACCGGCTTGCGCGTCTTCTTCGACAGCGCCAACGCCAGCGGCTCGAGGTAGACCACCGTCTTACCGCCGAACCCGCCACCGATTTCGGAGGAAGTGACGCGGATCTTGTTGACGTCCCAGCCGAGCAGTTTCGCGCAGTGCGCCCGCACGACCCAGTGGCCCTGCGTCGTCACCCAAAGTTCGGCGGAACCATCTTCGGACACCGACGCGACGCACGCGTGCGGTTCGATGTAACCCTGATGGACCGGCGCCGTCTTGAAGTCGCGTTCGATGATCAGGTCAGCCTCGGCGAAGCCCTTCGCCGTATCGCCGAGTGCGAACTCGACCCGCTTGGCGACATTCGACGCTTTGGTCGGCACCGGCGTGACACCGGCCGTGATCATATCGTCATGCAGCAGCGGCGCGTCGGGCTTCATCGCCTCGACCTCGTCGATGACGTGCGGCAGCACCTCGTAGTCGACTTTGATTGCGTCCAGCGCAGCCTGGGCCGCGCTTTCGCTGATCGCGGCGACGGCTGCGATGGCGTGGCCCTCATACAGCGCCTTCTCGCGCGCCAGCACGTTGCGCACGACGTCGCGGTAGTTGATCAGCATCTCGCCGGCGGGGACGAACTCCGACGCCTGCTCGACGAAATCTTCGCGGGTCACGATGGCCTTGACGCCGGGCAGCGCCAGCGCCTTCGATGTGTCGATCGACTTGATGCGCGCGTGTGCATGGGGTGACCGCAGCACCTTGCCGACAAGCTGGCCCGCCATCTTGAGATCGGCGCCGAACTTCGCACGCCCCGTGACCTTATCGACGCCGTCCGGACGGACCGGACGCGTGCCGATGACATCGAACGTAGGCTTCTTCACACGCTCTTGCATGATCAGGCTCCTCTCATCTCGGATGCGGCGTCCATGACCGCGCGAACGATCTTGTCGTATCCCGTGCACCGGCACAGATTGCCGGCGAGCCAATAGCGGACTTGGGTTTCGGTTGGATCGGGGTTCTTGGCGAGGAGAGCCTTGGCGGCGACCAGCACACCGGGCGTACAGATGCCGCACTGAAGCGCTGCGTGCTCGAGGAATTTGCGCTGCAGCGGATGCAGCTCCTCGCCCTGGGCCATGCCTTCGACGGTGTCGATGGATCGGCCTTCGGCTTCGACGCCGAGAACCAGGCACGAGCAGACGAGGCGACCGTCGAGCAGAACGCTGCAGGCGCCGCAGTCACCCGACGAGCAGCCTTCCTTGACACCGGTCAGCTCTAGTTCGTCGCGCAGGCAATCGAGCAGGGTCTGCTCGCTCTCGCAGAGATACTCGACGCTATCGCCGTTAACAGTGGTCGTTACGTGATGCTTGGCCATGGTTATGCTTTCCTCGCCCGCTCGAGGGCAATCAGTGCGGTTCTCCGGGCGAGGACGCCCGCTATGTCGATGCGGAATTCGATAGTGCCGCGTTTGTCGTCGATCGGTTTGCAGGCAGCCCGGGCCGCAGCCTCGAGCTTCACCAGCGCCGGCTCGTCGACCTTGGTGCCGATGAGCGCCTTGGCGGCGTCCTCGACCAACAGTGGGCGAGCCGCAACGGCGCCGAGCGACACGCGTGCTGCCGTGCAGGTTCCCGAACCATCGAGCGTCAGGGCGACGCCGCAGCCAACGACGGCGATGTCCATTTCCGTGCGCGGGATGAAGCGAAGGTAAGCGTCACTGCTGTGCGGCGCCTTGGCTGCGATTTTGAAGGCGACGATGAGCTCGCCCTTCGTCAGCGCCAGCTTGCGCGGGGCGAGCATAATGTCCTCGACCGCCAGTTCGCGCTGTCCCGAAGGTCCGGCGATGACGGCCTTGGCGCCGGCCGCGATCAGGCCCGGCACGCTATCGGCGGCGGGAGAGCCGTTGCAGAGGTTGCCACCGAGGCTCGCGCGGCCCTGAACCTGGGTCGAGCCGATCAGGTTCGCGGCCTCGATCAGGCCTGGCCAATCCTTCGACAGGGTCGGATGTTCCTTGAGCTCGGCGCCCGTCACAGCAGAGCCGATGCGGTAGCCGCCGGCATCCTTGGTGATGCGGCGCGTCTCTTCGATGCCTTTGATGTCGACGACGACGGTCGGCGACAGTACCCGGGCGCGGATTTGAACCAGCAGATCGGTGCCGCCTGCTAGAACCCGTGCGTCGGTCCCCGCGCTGGCGAGCAAGGCTGTCGCTGCCTCGAGCGTCGTTGGTTTTTCGTATCTCATGCCGTGTTTGCCTCGTGCGTTCGCTCGCCTGACATTGAATCCTGCGTTGATTTGGGGTCCGAGCTGGGTACCGGAAGAATTCTGGTCGTAGGCCGGCTGCCGGAGCCGAGTGTGCCGGGCTACTGTAGCATTCCAACCCGTCCAGGCCCAGCTTGGCAAGGCCCGATGTCGCAACCGAGGCATGTATGCCATCGACTTTCGGCGGCGATATGACTCAACTCGACAAATACGGGGCGCCGGCGGTGTCGACGAGATTGCGCAGCCGAGCCGTTGTCGGAAGCGGGTGACCGGCCGCTTCCCGATCGTCGAGGAGGCGACGGGCCAGGTCCAGCCACGATGCCGACGTCTTGCCGAGGTCCGGGGCCCGCCAGACGGCCGCCTCGACGAACGCGCGGGCAAGGTCGGGGTCGTCGGGAGCGAGGAGAGCCGCGCGCTCGCGGAGGGCTAGGCTATCCGCGAAATGGGCTCGCATGGCGTCGCGGGCGGGGATGTCGCGGGCGATGCGGCCGGCGTCCTCGACGTGTGCCGCGAGGGTATCGAGCGCGTAGGGGTCCGAGCCCGCTTCTACCTCGCGACGGTAGGTGGCAATCCCGGCGAGCATACTATCGAGGGCCTCGGCCGGCCGGCCGCCTCGCCGAAAAGCGCCGGCAATGGCAAAGTGGTTAAAAGCGCATCTGCAACCGGGAGATCGGCCAGCCGCGCCCTTAAAACCAAGCCGAGCCGCAGGGTGGCGACACCCGCTTCGAGACGCCCGCGTTCCAGCAGGGCCTCACCGGCCCGATCACAGGCGCGCGCCAGTCCGTGCAGTCGCCAATGAGCGTCGGCGGCGTTGGGTGGGATGTTGGCGCCGGCTTGTTCGACGCCGGCGACGAATGCAGTGTGTTCAGGTGCTGCGTTGCCAATCGTGAGGCCTTGGCAAAGCGCCTCGAGCAGAAGCTCAACCGGCGTCAGGCCAACGATTGCGCCGGGTGCCGTGGCCCCACCCATCTCGCCCAGAGTTTCGGATACCAACGGCATTTGCGCCACCGCTCCCTGCTCCGTGCGACGCCTTGGCGATTGCCGGCGTACAGGAACCTCCGCAAGAATAAGGTCTGGCATTGCAGCATTCGTTTCAACCCATGGTATCGGCAGGCGCGCGGTGACATCAAGCAAAACGGCTGAGAAGTCGGGCACGGGCAATTATTTCGAGGATTTCCGCGTCGGCCAGGTGATCGCGCACGCGACGCCGCGCACGATTACGGAGGGTGACTCGGCGGTTTATCAGGGGCTCTACGGCAGTCGGTTTGCGGTGCAATCATCCACGCCGTTCGCCCGTGCGATCGGATATCCAACTGCCCCGATCGACGATCTGATCGTCTTTCATGTCATCCTCGGCAAGACGGTCCCGGACATTTCGCTCAACGCGGTCGCGAACCTCGGTTACGCCGATTGCCGATTTCTGGCGCCGGTCTATCCCGGCGATACGCTGACCGCGACCTCCGAAATCCTCGGGCTGCGCGAGAATTCGAGCGGCGATTCCGGCATCGTCTATCTCCGCACCAACGGCGTGAACCAGGATGACGCGACCGTGCTCACCTACGTGCGATGGGTCATGGTGCGCAAGCTCGACAAAGCGGCGCCCGCGCCGACGCCCTCCGTGCCGAAGCTCCCCGAGGCCGTGACGGCGGATCAGCTCGGCGCGGCGGTGCCGCCGCTGCATGTTGCTTCATGGGACAAAACGCTCGCTGGTTCGGCACATCTTTGGGACGACTACGCGGTCGGCGAGCGGATCGACCATGTCGACGGCATGACCATCGAGGAAGCCGAGCACCAGATCGCGACGCGGCTCTACCAGAACACCGCGCGCGTGCATTTCAATCAGCACGTCGAAGGCCAGGGTCGCTTCGGCCGCCGGCTGATCTACGGGGGTGTGGTGATCTCACTGGCTCGCGCGCTGTCGTTTAACGGCTTAGCGAACGCTTTCCACATCGCGGCGATCAACGGCGGGCGGCATGTGGCCCCAGCATTTGCGGGCGATACGGTCTATGCGTGGTCCGGGATCACCGACAAAGCGGATGTGCCCGGCCGCACCGATGTCGGCGCGCTGCGCGTGCGCATGGTCGCGACCAAGGATGTCCCGTGCGCGACATTTCCGCTCGAGACGGGGCCCGGCAAATATGCGCCGGGTGTTATTCTAGACCTCGATTTCTGGCTGCTGCTGCCGCGGGGATGAGGCGCGTGTGGGTGGTCGTAACGTGCTTCGCGTGGCCACATGCTCAACAAGACTCCTCCCCCCTCGTGGGGGAGGTTGGGAGGGGGGATCGCAGAACGCTAGAAGTGGGGATTCCCCCCACCCCTAACCCCTCCCCACAAGGGGGAGGGGGATTTGTAGGTGTTTGTCATGCCCACCAGCGCGTCGGCACCGGGAAATGGCCGGCGGCGTCCTCGATGACTTGGCCGGCGCGGAACAGCGTGCCCTCATCGAACGGCTTGCCGATGAGCTGCAAACCCATCGGCGTGCCTTCCGCCGACAGCCCGGCCGGCACCGAGATGCCGGGCAGCCCCGCCATGTTCACCGTCACGGTGAAGATGTCTTCGAGGTACATCGCCAACGGATCGCCGGACTTCTCGCCGAAGCCGAACGCCGGCGACGGCGTCGTCGGCGTCAGCACCACATCGACGTCGCTCCACGCGGTATCGAAGTCGCGCTTGATCAACGTGCGCACTTTCTGCGCCTGCAGATAGTACGCGTCATAATATCCCGCCGAGAGCACGTACGTGCCGATCAGCACGCGCCGCTTGACCTCCTTGCCGAAGCCGGCAGCGCGTGTTGCCTCATAGGTGTCGATCAGGTCTTTGCCCGGCAAGCGCAGGCCGTAGCGCACGCCATCGTAACGCGCGAGGTTCGAGGAACACTCGGCCGGAGCGACGATGTAGTAGGCTGGCAGCGCGTACTTCGTG
Source organism: Rhizobiales bacterium Ga0077530 (assembly GCA_001464855.1). Lineage (GTDB taxonomy): Bacteria > Pseudomonadota > Alphaproteobacteria > Rhizobiales > Hyphomicrobiaceae. Next base: position 7,648 of record LNEA01000625.1, on the reverse strand, counting down.
TGCGGCAGCGAGATATCGTGGATCGTCGCACCGGCCGCTTTGAGCCAGGCGATACCCTTCTGCCAGAGCGCGTCCGTTTCCGCCGCCATACCGTCGACGCGGTATTCCTTCGGCACGCCGACCCGCAGGCCTTTGACGCCGCGCTTCAGTTCCGCCTCGTAGTCCGGCACCGGAAGGTCGACGCAGGTTGAATCCTTCGGATCGGGGCTCGCCATGTGGCGCAGCATGATCGCTGAATCGCGCACCGTCTTGGCGATTGGTCCGGCCTGGTCGAGCGAGGACGCGAACGCGACAATGCCCCACCGTGAGCAGCGGCCGTAGGTCGGCTTGATACCGACGGTGCCGGTGAGCGCTGCCGGCTGGCGGATCGAGCCGCCGGTGTCGGTCGCCGTCGCGCCGAGGCACAGGTTTGCTGAAACGGCCGCCGACGAGCCGCCGGACGAGCCGCCGGGCACGAGCTTGGTGTTGTCGATCTTGCCGTCGCGCAAGCGGCGCCATGGATTGACGACCGGGCCGAAGCAACTCGTCTCATTCGACGAGCCCATGGCGAACTCGTCGTTATTGAGCTTGCCGAGCATGACCGCGCCGGCATCCCACAGGTTCTGGCCGACGGTCGATTCATAGGTCGGCGTGAAGTTGCCCAGAATTCGCGAGCAGGCAGTGGTGCGGATGCCCTTGGTGCAGAACAGATCCTTGTTGCCGATCGGCAGCCCTTCGAGCGGGCGTGCGTCGCCTTTGGCGAGCCTGACGTCGCTGGCCTTGGCCTGGGCGAGCGCATGATCCGGCGTCGGCAGTACATACGCGTTGAGGTGCGGATTGGCGGCGTCGATCGCCTTGATGAAAGCCTGTGTCAGCTCGGTCGAGGTGAATTTCTTGGCAACGAGACCGTCACGGGCATCCGCCAGCGTCAACTTGGTAAGGTCGGTCACGCGCTCACTCCACAACCTTGGGCACGACGAAGAAGTGGTCCTCGGTCATCGGCGCGTTGGCGACGATGTCGTCGGCCTTGTCGCCATCGGTGACGACATCGGTGCGCTGCTTGAGTTTCATGTCGGCGACGCGCGTCATCGGCGGCACATTGGCGGTATCGACCTCGCCGAGTTGCTCGACCCACGCGAGAATGCCGCTCAGCTCGCCCTGCAGCGAGACCGCTTCCTCATCGGTGATCCTGATCCGCGCCAGCCGCGCGATCCGGCGGACAGTCGCCTCGTCGACCTGCATGCTTTATCCTGTACCGAGAATGAGACGGAGTTCGTGCCGCACTGATAGCGGCGGGGCCGGGTGGGCGCAAGATTCGCGTTGCCGCGTGGGACGATGAGGGGAAAACCGGACATGAGCGAGCTGAAACCGGCGCCACGACGGGTGCAGGAGGCGGCCGACCGGCTGGGCCTCGCCGTGCGCGTCGTCGAGATGGCGCAATCGACCCGGACCGCCGAGGAAGCTGCGGCGGCGTGCGGCTGTGCTGTCGGCCAGATCATCAAGTCGCTGGTATTTCGCGGCAAGGCCAGCGGCAGGCCGGTGCTCTTATTGGTCTCGGGCGCGAACCGGGTCGATCAGAAGGGCGTGGCGGCGGCCATCGGGGAGGCATTGGACCGGCCGGATGCCGCGTTCGTGCGCGACGTCACGGGCTTTGCCATTGGTGGCATCCCGCCCTTCGGCCACGCCCAGCCTCTGCCGACGTGGATCGATCGGGACCTTCTGAAATTCGAGACCGTTTGGGCGGCGGCCGGATCACCGGAAGCCGTCTTCGAAGTCGATCCCAGGCGGTTGGCCGAAGTCGTTGGGGCGACGGTGATTGGTGTTGTTGGTAGTGGGTAGGTCTTCAAATTTAGTTCAGGTGCCTGTTCCTCTTCCTCCTATGCCGCGCTTGCGAGGCTGCAAGCGTCCAAACCACCAGCTTGATTTCAGCGAAGGACCGGGGACGGCAGCAGAAGTTTGCCAAACAAGCGCTGACACGATACCTTTATGCGATAAGGGATTATAATGGAGCAATAAAATGGCACGTCAGCATATCGCAGCACTCGGTTTGAGTGGCCTTTTGATACTTCCGGCAACTCTCGCATTCGCATGCCATCTTGAGCGGGTCAGCCTCGAACTGAGCTGCACGCAATACAAGCTCAATGTGAAAGCGGTGGGTGTGTCGCACCCACACTCCATCAGATACACTTTCGCTGTCTCACCGACCTCCGGGGGACCGACCGTGACGATCAGCAAGACAATTCCTGTCAGTGCGCCATCCGGTGAATTCACTGAGAGTGTGATCAATCCGCTGACATTGGTGGGCAGCTACGACGCACAATCGTTTGCCGGAAGTGCATCCTTGATCTCGGAGTCCGGGCAAACGGAAAGCACTCAAGAGCTGATGCTGTCGCCCGTGACATTGAATTGCGCGCCGCCACCGCCGGCATAGCTCCAAGGTTCCGTTAGTTCGGAGCGTCAGGGAGGGCAGGAGCTTCGCACTCGGCGGCATCCGCTATCTTGTGCGCGCCGAACGCGGCCGTCGAGTGTCGCCTTACATCTCCTAGTGTATTGGGCTTCTGACCTTCCCCGCCACATTCCTTCACCGCGATTGTCGGAAACTGAGCCTGGCGTACGTCTTCAAGGCGTGGAGCGAAGGCGCTAGGGCGCCGCCGCCCGAAGATAGGAGATTTGTCATGTCCGACAGCAAAGAAACCGGCACCGTCCGGCTGCACCGCGTCTTTTCCGCCAAGCCCGAGAAGGTCTACCGGGCCTTCCTCGACGCCGATGCGATGGCCAAGTGGCTGCCGCCCTATGGGTTCACATGCAAAGTCCACCATATGGACGCGAAGGTCGGTGGCACCTTCAAGATGTCTTTCACGAACTTCACGACCGGCAAGGGCCATTCCTTCGGCGGCGAATATCTGGAACTCGTGCCGAATGAGCGCCTCCGCTACACCGACAAGTTCGACGACCCGAACCTTCCCGGCGAAATGCACGTGACCGTGAAGCTGAAGGCCGTCTCCGTCGGCACCGAGGTCCACATAGAGCAAAGCGGCATTCCCGCGCTGATTCCCACGGAGGCCTGCTATCTCGGCTGGCAGCAATCCCTCATCCAGCTCGGCCGGCTGATCGAGCCCGACATTCCGGAATAGTTCTGCCAACGGTCCGGATCGCAGCGTCCGACTGTTAACCTAGCAATTCCTGAGCAATTGCCCTATCCACACGAACGCCGGGCTGACCCGGCGTCCTGAGCGCGCCATCTCGTTGCGCTTTATAAATCGGAGATACTTCATGCTCGACCGTCGTCGCGCGGAAGGCCTGCTGTTCCTTGCCGGCTTCGCGCTCTGCATTCCCGCCGCTAACTGGCTCATCGGCAACGTCGGCACCAAGTGCGTGCCAAACGGACCGTGCCTGATGCCGGTCGGCTTTGGTGTCATGGCGCCCTCGGGCGTCATCATGATCGGCCTCGCGCTCGTGCTGCGAGATCTCGTGCAGCGACGCCTCGGCGTCGGCTGGGCGGCGGCAGCGGTTGTCGTGGGCGCGGCGATCTCGGCATTCCTCGCGCCGCCCGCGCTGGTTCTGGCGTCAGGCGCCGCGTTCCTGCTGGCCGAGATGACGGACCTCGCGGTCTACACGCCGCTCCAGCGCCGCGGGTTGGTGACGGCGGTTGTCGCGAGCAGCGTCGTCGGGCTGTTCATGGATAGTGTCGTGTTTCTCTACCTCGCATTCGGCAACCTCGATTACTTGGTCGGGCAAGTGCTCGGGAAATCGTGGATGGTGCTGGCCGCGATCCCCTTCGTGATCCTGCTGCGACGTCGCGATGCCCGCATCGGTCTCGAGCCGGCTTGAGCGGAGGCTGCAAATGTCAGATCCCGCTCTCGGCCGCCCGACCGCTCTGCCGCAAAGCCCCGACGCCGCTGTCCTCGACCGCGTGCCAAACCCGCATCCCGACACCAACTACGTCGCGCGGTTCACGGCGCCAGAGTTCACGTCGCTGTGCCCGGTGACCGGGCAACCGGACTTCGCCCACATCGTCATCGACTATGTGCCAGCGGCCTGGCTCGTCGAGTCGAAGTCGCTGAAACTGTTCCTCGGCGCCTACCGCAATCACGGCGCCTTCCACGAGGACTGCACGATCGCGATCGCCAAGCGTCTCGTCGCCGCGATCGAGCCAAGGTTCCTGCGTATCGGCGGCTATTGGTATCCGCGTGGCGGCATACCAATCGATGTTTTCTGGCAAACTGGCGTTTGTCCCGATGGCGTCTGGTTGCCCGATCCGGGCGTGGCGCCCTATCGCGGGCGCGGGTGACGCAGCAATTGTGCGCTGCGGTAAGCGGCGCGTCCGCGCGCGTCGTTCAGCGTTTCGTTCACCAACTACGGAATTCGACGTCCGAGAGCCACGCCGCGGCCGTTGATATGTCACGATTCTTGCGTCTGTCGTGCTAGACGCAAATTCGCCGTAGCGTCTTGGCACGCGCGTTGAATAGGTGTGCGACCAAAGGCCGAGTTGTGAACAGCCGGGGGCTTGCGTAGACGCGTGCCTTCTGGAAAGCATTGAAGCGGTTAACACTGCGATCGTAGGTTTGGCCGGCGATCGCCATGCCGCTACACGAAGCGTGTTGAAGGACGGCAGCGCGTCGCGCTGAGGGACCCAAGCTAGCGATTGTCGGACGGGCAGCGGTATTCGAATGACCAACGAGACATTTCCACTCAGCATTCCCACCACGGTTCATCACAACCAGCCCGTCGCAGTGCTGGTCGAAGAGTCGATCCGCCGTGGCGAAGCGCACTTCGCTTCGACGGGCGCGCTGGTGGTTGAAACCGGAGCCCACACCGGACGTTCGGCGCAGGACAAATTCACGATCCGCGACGACGCGACCGAGTCGAATGTGTGGTGGGACAACAACAAACCGATCACGCGCAAACAGTTCGATCTCCTGCTCGAGGATTTCAAAGCTCATGCGGCATCGCGTGAGCTTTTTGTTCAAGACCTCTTCGCCGGCGCCGATGCCAAGCATCGCCTGAACACGCGCATCTTCACCGAGTACGCGTGGCACGCCGCATTCATTCGCCACCTGCTGCGCCGTCCGAGCGCGATGGAGCTGGCGGCTTTCCGGCCCGAATTCACCGTCGTCAACCTGCCGAGCTTCCGCGCCGACCCGGCGAAGTACGGGGTGCGCTCTGAGACCGTGATCGCGTGCGACTTCACGCGGCGGCTCGTCCTGATCGGCGGCAGCTCGTACGCGGGCGAGACCAAGAAGTCCGTCTTCTCGTTCCTCAACTATCTGATGCCGGAGCGCGGCGTGATGCCGATGCACTGCTCGGCGAACGTCAGTCACGAAGGCGAGTCTGCCGTGTTCTTCGGTCTCTCGGGCACCGGCAAGACGACGCTGTCCGCCGAGCCGAGCCGGATCCTGCTCGGCGACGACGAGCATGGTTGGTCACCTGAAGGCATCTTCAATTTCGAGGGCGGCTGTTACGCCAAGACGATCCGCCTCTCCGCTGAAGCCGAGCCCCAGATCTGGGCAGCGTCCAACCGTTTCGGTACGGTGCTCGAGAATGTCATTCTCAAGGGACCGAACGCCGATCCAGATTTCGATGATGCCAAACTCACCGAGAACACACGCTCGGCCTATCCCCTAGAATTCATCGCCAACGCGAGCCCGACGGGCACCGCTGGCCATCCGCGCAACATCGTGATGCTGTGCGCCGACGCGTTCGGTGTCATGCCGCCCATCGCAAAGCTGTCGCCGAGCCAGGCGATGTACCATTTCCTCTCGGGTTACACGGCCAAGGTTGCCGGCACCGAGAAGGGCATGGGCAGCGAGCCGCAGGCGACGTTCTCGACGTGCTTCGGCGCGCCGTTCATGCCGCGCCATCCGAGCGTCTACGGTAATATGCTGCGCGAACTGATTGCCGAGCACAACGTCGACTGCTGGCTGGTCAACACCGGCTGGACGGGCGGCAAATACGGCGTCGGCCAGCGGATGCCGATCAAGGCGACGCGTGCCCTGCTGAATGCGGCGCTCTCGGGCAAGCTCAAGCATGGCCCGATGCGGCTCGATCCGGCGTTCGGCTTCGAGGTTCCGACGGCGCTCGAGGGCGTTGATCCGAAGATCCTCGATCCGCGCGAGACGTGGTCCGACAAGGCCGCCTACGATGTCCAGGCGCGCGCGCTGGTGAAGATGTTCAAGGACAACTTTGCCAAGTTCGAGCCGCACGTCGATGCCGATGTGAAAGCGGCGGCGCCGGGTATTCGTGCGGCGGCGGAATAGGGCTCCGCCCTATCGCCGCTACTCGCCCGCCAGACGCGGGAATTGCACTCGGATGCCCTCGCGCTCGGCGCGTTCCAATGCCCGCTCGCTGTGCATGATGTAGTCGCGGGTCAGCGGCAGCGCCTCGATGCGCCGCGTGAGCTGGATCTGGAACACGACCAGATTCTGATAACGGAACGCGCACTCCGACCCCGCGAGATAGAATTCCCACATCCGGCAGAAACGCTCGTCGCGGATGCGCGCGGCCGTCTCCCAATTCGCGAGGAACCGCTCGCGCCACGCCTTGAGCGTTTCGGCGTAGTGGAGCCGCAGGATCTCGACGTCGGTCGTGATCAGGCCGGAACGCTCGATGGCGCTCATCACCTCCGAGAGCGCGGGAATGTAGCCGCCGGGGAAGATGTATTTGGCGATGAACGGATTGGTGATGGCCGGCGGCTCTGAGCGGCCGATGAAATGGATGACGGCGACGCCATCCTCGGCGAGCAGGTCGCGCACCTTGCGGAAATAGGTGCCGTAGTGATTGACGCCCACGTGCTCGAACATGCCGACCGAGACGATGCGATCGTAGGGACCGGTGACGGTGCGATAATCCTGGAGCTTGAAGTGGACAGCGTTGGCGAGGCCGGCGCGGCGCGCCCGCTCCTCGGCGATCTTGAGCTGCTCGACGGAAAGCGTGACGCCGTCGACGACGCAGCCGGTGGTGCCGGCGAGATAGAGCCCGAGCCCGCCCCATCCCGAACCGATATCGAGGACGCGCTGTCCCTCAGCGAGTGCGAGCTTCGCCGCCAAGTGTCGTTTCTTGGCTTGTTGAGCGACTTCGAGCGGTGTCGTGCGATCCGCGAAATAGGCACACGAGTACTGCCGGTCGGCATCGAGAAAGAGGTCGTAGATCGATCCGTCGATATCGTAGTGGTGGGCGACGTTGCGCCTCGCCCGGCCGGTCGGGTTGAACTGCGCCAGCCGTCTGGTGAGGAACCGGGCGACGTCGAGGCTTTGTGCCCAGCGAGGCGGCGGATGCGCCATCGCGTTCTCATGAACCAGCGACAGCAAATCATAGATGCTGCCCTGTTCCATGACGAGCCGGCCATCCATGTAGGACTCGCCGACATGAAGATGAGGGTCGAGGGCAAGCTGACGTTCGAGCCGCCGGTCGGCGAGACGGGCAACGATGGGCGGGCCCTTGCCGTCGCCGAATGTCAGGGCTTGGCCGCCGTGGGTGATGAGCGAAAGATTGCCGTGCTCCACGATGCGCCGGAGCAGGATTTCAAGCGGCTTGAACATGGCCACGCCTCATCGACGCGCCCGCTCGCGGTGCCCCATCCCCCGGTGCCAGCGGGCCTTGGTTCTACGCAGTGCTAAATCATAACCGTTTAGAGGCACTTTGCCACAGAATGCTGACGCCGGAACTTCAG
>LNEA01000624.1 GCA_001464855.1 Rhizobiales bacterium Ga0077530 | reverse complement strand
TCCTCGCTGTAGGTCTCGATCTCGGGCAGCTCGTCGCGGATCATCGTGACGTTCTCGCCGCGCTGCTGGCGCTCGGCCTCGTCGGCGGAGCGCGCGACGTTGATCGACACCTTGACCACGACTTCCGGATGCAGGGCGACGCGTACCTCGTGGAGGCCCAGTGCCTTGATCGGCCGATCGAGCAGCACCTGGCGCCGCTCGATGGCGAAGCCGCCGGCTGTCACAGCGTCCGCGATGTCGCGGGTCGCGACCGAGCCATAGAGCTGCCCGGTATCGCCGGCCTGACGGATCGATACGAACGTCTGGCCATCGAGGCGGCCGGCAATGCCCTCGGCTTCAGTCTTGAGTTCGAGGTTGCGCGCTTCGAGTTGGACGCGCTGGCCGTCGAACGTCTTGCGATTGGTCTCGGTCGCCCGCAGCGCCTTACCCTGCGGCAGCAGGAAGTTGCGTGCGTATCCGTCCTTGACCTTGACGACATCGCCCATTTGACCGAGGCGGCCGACCCGTTCCAGCAGAATGACTTCCATTGTTCAGCTCCTTGCTTGATTTGTGATTTGGGTTTTGCGTTTGAACTTGAAGATCGTCGTTTCAATCGTCTGGGCCACGCGCGCCAGGGGGACCGGATGCGACCGGCCTCCGCCTGAGCGGTGAAATCGGCTCGGCGATTGCCAGAAGGGCGATCACGGCGGCCGCCCAGCTATTGAAGAGGAGGAGGAGGAAGTAGACACCCCAAAGGATGAAGGGCCGCTGTGGCTTGCCACGCGTCACGTGATGGATGATGGCGAGGCCCATCAGCATGTAGGCGAAAAGCAGCGCGCCCGCGAAGCCGGAGGAGATGAGGCCCGGATAGCCCGGCAGGAACGTGAAGACCAGGGCGATCACGAGCCCCCAGAGCACGCCGGGCGGAAAGGTCATCGACGCGATGTCGGGCCAAGGGCGTACGAGGCGGCCAGAGGCGTGCGTGATCCGGCCGGCCAGCCACAGGTTGAGGATAAAGCCGGCGAGCCAAGACGTGGCGGAGGCGGCGGGCAGGAGAAACAGGCCCAACTGCGCGAGTGAGTCGATTTCCTGCGGTGTCAGCGGTTTGTCGCGTAGCGACGCGAGGTCTTTGGCAAAGACCTTCTCGATCAACTCGCGCAGGATGCCGCGGACCTCGTCGAGATCACTGCCCAGCATGAACAGGCTCATCACCGACAGGCTGCCGGCAATGATCGCCGCCAATGCCAACAATCGCCCGACCGGATACCAATCGGTCGACGTCGTGCCGCCGCCGTCGGTCCGAGGCGTGCCGGGTGCGTGAGCGAGCAGGGCAAAGTGGCAGAGCAGGACGATGGGCACGCCCTGGCTGACAAGAAAGACGAAGGCGGGCCAAATGCCGCCGAGCACGAAGCCAGTCGCCGTCGAAGCGGCGAGCGCGGCGATAAGCGCCGACGTCGAACCCCAGCCTAGACCGGCGAGAAAGCTCGGCAATGGCGCCAGAAAATAGAGGAGGATCCGCCCGGCGGCACCGCCGGCGGTCGCTGACATGAACAGCACGGCGGACGCAAAGCCGCCGGCAAGTCCCATCAGGATGTAGTGCGGCATGATCCTAAGCTGTCCCGCGCTGGTGGCGGTTAGAGGCCCGTCGAAGGACGTGCCCCAACCCGTGTAAGAGAGCCGGCCGGGTATCCGGCCAGCCCTTAGTTGTGAATGGCGTGACTTACTTGATCACGTAGGGCAGCAGGCCAAGGAACCGCGAGCGCTTGATCGCCTTGGCGAGTTCGCGCTGCTTCTTGGCCGAAACGGCCGTGATGCGGCTTGGCACGATCTTGCCGCGCTCGGAGATATAACGGCCGAGCAGGCGCGCATCCTTGTAATCGATCTTTGGTGCGCCCTCGCCGGAGAACGGGCAGGTCTTGCGGCGGCGATGAAACGGACGGCGGGCGCCGCCCTGGCTGGTATCGGACATGGCTCAGCTCTCCGATTCTGGGGCACGGGGCGGACGGGGCGCATCGCTACGCGGACCGTCGGGGCGGGGGCCACGCGGGCCGCGGAATCCGTCACCGTCACGGGGCGGGCGATCGCCACGCGGGCCGTCGGCACGGAAGCCATCGCCTTCACGCGGCGGGCGCGGACCACGCGGGCCGTCACCGTCGCGAGGCGGACGATCGCCACGGAAGCCACCACGGTCGCCGCCGCCACCGCCGCGGTCACGGTCGCCGAAGCGGCCACCGCCACCACCGCGCGGACCACGGTCGCCGCGGTCACCACGGTCGCCGCGATCGTCGCGATCACCTTTGCGCATCGGCGCGGACGGCTCGGTCTCGTGGGCTTCGACCTTGATCGTGATGAAGCGGAGGACGTCCGTCGACAGACTCATGCGTCGCTCCATCTCAGCAACCGCGGCGGGCGGCGCATCGATGTTGAAGAGCGCATAGTGCGCCTTGCGGTTCTTCTTGATCTTGAAGTTGAGCGTCTTGACGCCCCAGTACTCCGACTTGGCGATCTTGCCGCCGCCGGCTTCGATAATGTCGGTAAATTCCTTGGTCATGGTCTCGACCTGCTGGGTCGAAACGTCCTGGCGCGCCAGGAACACGTGCTCATAGAGAGCCATGCTCTGCCTTTCTGCTCAAGTTGTCCCCTCCGGCGCAAAGCCCCTTATGAGCCGGGAAAGGCCCACCAGGCACCCAAAGAGCGTAGACCCGGAAAGCCGGACCAATGGTCCTGCGGCGATTGCCGCCTTTCCTCAAGCCTTCGACCGGAGCGGGTGATGGGCGGACTTATAGCCGGAAATGGGCCGGAGGCAAGGCCCGGCAAAGAAAAAGGCCGCCGCGCTGGGTGCGCGACGGCCGATTTCGATGAGTATCGGGTCGTGATCGAGGGCCGGATCAGAAATCCATGCCGCCCATACCACCCATACCACCCATTCCGCCCATGCCACCGCCGCCCGGCATGGACGGGGCCGCTTTCTGCGGCAGATCGGCGATCATGGCTTCGGTCGTGATCAGCAGGCCGGCCACCGAGGCTGCATCCTGAAGCGCGCAGCGCACGACCTTGGCCGGGTCGATCACGCCTTGGGCGACGAGATCGCCGTACTCGCCGGTCTGGGCGTTGTAGCCGAAGGTGTACTTGCTGTTCTCCAGCACCTTGCCGACGATCACCGAGCCATCGTCACCCGCATTGAGGGCGATCTGACGAGCCGGCCAGGACAGCGCCTTCTTGACGATGTTGATGCCGACCTTCTGGTCCTCGTTCTCGACCTTGATCTTGTCGAGCGCAGCGATCGCGCGCAGCAGCGCTACGCCGCCGCCCGGAACGATGCCTTCCTCGACAGCGGCACGGGTCGCATGAAGCGCGTCGTCGACGCGGTCCTTACGCTCCTTCACTTCCATCTCGGAGCCGCCACCGACTTTGATCACCGCGACGCCACCGGCGAGCTTCGCCAGACGCTCCTGGAGCTTCTCACGGTCGTAGTCCGAGGTGGTTTCCTCGATCTGCGCCTTGATCTGCTTCACGCGGGCTTCAATGTCGGTCTTCTTGCCGGCGCCGTCGACGATCGTCGTGTTCTCCTTGTCGATCGAGACGCGCTTGGCCTTGCCGAGCATCTGGATCGTCACGGTCTCGAGCTTGATGCCGAGATCTTCGGAGATCACCGTGCCGCCCGTCAGGGCAGCGATATCCTCGAGCATCGCCTTGCGACGGTCGCCGAAGCCCGGCGCCTTGACGGCCGCGACCTTGAGGCCGCCGCGCAGCTTGTTGACGACCAGCGTCGCCAGTGCTTCGCCCTCGACTTCTTCGGCGATGATCAGCAGCGGCTTGCCGGTCTGGACGACAGCTTCGAGCAGCGGCAGCATCGGCTGGAGACCGGAGAGTTTCTTCTCGTGGATGAGAATGTAGGCGCCCTCGAGCTCCGTCGTCATCTTCTCGGCGTTGGTGACGAAGTACGGCGAGATGTAGCCGCGGTCGAACTGCATCCCTTCGACGACGTCGAGTTCGGTCTCGAGGCTCTTGGCCTCCTCGACAGTGATGACGCCCTCGTTACCGACCTTCTTCATCGCCTCGGCGATGATCCGACCGACCTCGACGTCGCCATTGGCCGAGATCGTGCCGACCTGGGCAATTTCCTCGTTCGTGGTGACCTTCTTCGCCTTGGCCTTAAGCTCGGCAACGACAGCCGTCACGGCGAGATCGACGCCGCGCTTGAGATCCATCGGGTTGGCACCGGCGGCGACGGACTTCGCGCCTTCCTTCACGATCGCCTGGGCAAGAACCGTGGCCGTCGTGGTGCCGTCACCGGCGACGTCGTTGGTCTTGCTCGCGACTTCGCGGAGCATCTGCGCGCCCATGTTCTCGAACTTGTCGGCAAGCTCGATCTCCTTGGCGACGGTGACGCCGTCCTTGGTGATGCGCGGCGCGCCGTAGGATTTCTCGAGGACGACGTTGCGACCCTTGGGGCCGAGCGTCACCTTCACAGTGTTGGCGAGGATATCGACGCCGCGCAGCATCCGCTCGCGCGCGTCTTGGGAGAATTTGACTTCTTTGGCTGACATATGGGTTCACTCTTGGAGGAAAGAAATGGACGGTGCCGCCGCAGCAGGGCGTCGGCAGGCGATGATCAGGCGGCCGCCTTGACGGAAGTTTTGCCTTCCAGGACGCCGAGGATGTCGCTCTCCTTCATGATCAGGAGATCCTGGCCGTCGATCTTGACCTCGGTGCCGGACCACTTGCCGAACAGAACCAGGTCGCCAGCTTTGACTTCGAGCGGGACGATCTTGCCGGCCTCGTCGCGGGCACCGGGGCCGACGGCAATGATCTTGCCCTGGCTCGGCTTCTCCTGGGCCGTGTCGGGAATGATGATCCCTCCGGCCGTCTTCGACTCCTCGTCAACGCGCTTGACGACCACGCGGTCGTGGAGTGGGCGGAACTTCATGGAGCATCCTCTTGAAATAAGGTTGGTTTCTCTGGTCGCTGCCAAACTCGGCGTACACAGGGGCACACGGGGTCGCAGCTTGTTGTGCGGGCGGCATGGCGCGCCAATTCAGTGCTGCCGGCCACCCTGCGTCCGGTATATGCGGCTGGCTGCTAGCACTGTCAAGGCGAGAGTGCCAAATTGGACGTCGCGGAACTGCCGGGAGAGTTAGCGCTGCAACGCGTCCCAGCGCTGGAGGCGGGCGGCGGCCTCGGCCATGTCGTCGGTCGATCCGGCGTAGGAGAAGCGCAGGAACCGGCTGCCCCGCTCGGCATCGAAATCGACCCCCGGCGTTGCCGCGACCCCGGTCTCATCGAGCATCCGTTTGGCGAAAGCGAGGCTGTCGTTGGTGTACGCGCCGACGTCGGCGTAGAGGTAGAAGGCGCCGTCCGCGGGGACGATGTCCGTGAGGCCGGCTTTTGGCAGGGCGGCCAGCAGCAGGTCGCGGTTGGCCATGTAGATGCGCTTGTTGGCTTCGAGTTCGTCGATGCCTTCGAAAGCGCCGAGCGCTGCGACCTGCGAGATGGCCGGCGGCGAGATGTAGAGGTTCTGCGCCAGCCGCTCGATGGGGCGGACGAGGGCGTCGGGGACCACCATCCAGCCGACCCGCCAGCCCGTCATCGAGAAGTATTTAGAGAAGCTATTGATGACGATGGCATCGTTGGAATGCTGCAGCGCCGTTGCCTGCGGGACGCCATACGTCAGCCCCTGATAGATCTCGTCCGAGATGAACCACGTGCCCGTGGCGCGGCAGGTGGCGATAATCTCGATGAGCCGCTGCGGTTCCAGCATCGTGCCGGTCGGGTTCGATGGGCTTGCGATCAGCAGGCCGGCGAGGCGTTCGCGGCTGGCCGTTTCCGCGACCTGAGCGGCCGTCGGCATCCACCGCGTCGCCGGGCCGGTCTCCAGCATCACCGGCCGCTGGCCCAGTGCGGTCAGGATGTGGCGGTAACAGGGATAGCCGGGCGACGGCAGTGCCACCGCGTCGCCAGCATCAAAAATCGCCAAGAATGCCAGCACGAATGCTGCCGACGAGCCATTGGTGATGACGATGCGCTCGGGCGAAACGTCGACGCCGTACCAGTCGCGATAAAGCCGGGCGATGCGCGCGCGCAGCGGCTCCATCCCGAGCGCCAATGTGTAGCCGAGCTTGTCGGTGTCGAGGGCGCGGCGGACGGCGTCGCGCGCCGCCTGAGGTGCGGCGGTTGCGGGCTGGCCGACCTCCATATGAATGACGTGAGCGCCGGTCGCTTCCTTGGCGGCTGCGGCTCGCATAACGTCCATGACGATGAACGCGTCGATGCCACTGCGCTCCGAGGCCGCGAGCGCTCGGTGGGCGGCGGCAAGCTTGCTCGCATCGGTCATGATCGCGGTTCTCCTTGCGCCCGTCATTGCGCGGACCCATTCGCCCCGTGTCATAGTGCAGCCGCACGCGGTTGGAAACTCTGCGCCGGTAGTACGCCCGCGAGTTGACACGCCCAAAAGATGAGCACCGCAGACTTTGACATGAACGGCGAATCCGCTGATTCCTTGCATGAGGGATCGGGGGATTTCATGGCCCTTAAAGCCACATTCGAGCTGGAACGGTCCGAGCTGCAACTCGGCAATGGGCCGATCTGCGGCGTCGACGAAGCCGGTCGTGGCCCATGGGCAGGGCCGGTCGTGGCGGCCGCTGTCATCCTCGACCCTGACAAGATCCCCGCCGGCATCGCCGATTCGAAGGCGCTCGACGCCGATACACGCGAGGCGCTGTTTCCGCACATCATGGCGACGGCCCGCGTCGGCGTCGGCATCGCCCACGTCGAGCGGATCGATCAGGACAACATACTCAACGCGACGATGTGGGCCATGACGGTCGCGGTGGCGGCGTTGCCCGGCGGCAAGACCGAGCGGCCGAAGCTCGTTCTGGTCGACGGCAATCGTACGCCACGGTTTGCCTGCGCCGCACGCGCGATCGTCAAGGGTGACGCGCGCTCGCTCTCGATCGCGGCAGCCTCCATCATCGCCAAGGTCACGCGCGACCGGATCATGATCGCGCTGGGCCGTGAGTTTCCGGGTTACGGCTTCGAGCGCCACAAGGGCTATGGCACTCCCGAGCACGCAGCCGCGCTGGCCCGCATTGGTGTCACCGCGCATCACCGGCGCTCATTCCGGCCTGTGCAGCTCGCACTGGGATTGGTGACTGAGGAGCGTACGGCCGCCCTCAGCCTTTCCGATGTTCCTCTAAGCGCGGCATGATCTCGACGAAATTGCAGGGTCGGTGGCGGTTGTCGAGCTGCCACTTGAGGATGCCGTTCCAGCC
>LNEA01000623.1 GCA_001464855.1 Rhizobiales bacterium Ga0077530 | reverse complement strand
GTTGAACTCGTCAAATACTTTTGCCTGAGCGGCGCCGGCCAGTACGCCAAGTGCGACGAAGGTGCCAAAGAGGATTTTCATGTGCTGCTCCTGTGGTGTTGCCAGAACGATGAGGTCCCGCGCGATACCGTTTGCGTGCCGCGATCTCCGATAAGGTTCGGAGGCCCCGGTGGTACGCGATGTCGTGAGCCCAAAAGGTGAGCTGTAGGAGATACGGGAGCCCATGCGATGGGTTTCGCGGAGGCTGCATCACGCACATCACGCTTTCGCGAGAATATGGTGTCGCGCCTTTCGCGCGGGTTGCGCCCCACGGCAGCAATTAGCGCCAATTCGAATTTGATTTATCGGAACGACAGCGCTTCCGGCTCACGGAACGCGGGGTGGTGGCGCGCCTGGCGGCGGCAAATCCGGCACAGGGATCGGCGGGGGCGGAGGCGGATTGCTCTCCGGTCGCGACGGATCGATAGAGGGAGGCAGCGGCGGCGGCGGATTGGGCCGCGGCACCGGATCGCGCTCGCCACCCGCAGCGATCCATCGATTGGGATCGAGGCGGGCAACAATAGCGGTGACACCGGATATTGCTTCGTAGTTCTGCTTCATCATGTCTGACCCCGCAGCTCTACCACATTAAACACCGCTTCAGCCTCGCGATCGCATGACAGCGGATGCACGTTCTGCAAGCTGACCTGCAAGGTGGCTGGCCCGATCCTTCAGCGCTTCCAGGTGCGCCGCGTCCCACGTGCCAATCCGCGATGCAACGGCCGTCGGCAGTTCCGCCAAGCCAGTCATAAAACCGGATCTATCTACGCTCTTGCGCAGCGTTTTCTCCGCCGATGCGATCTCTCGCCGGATGCGACGCTCGAATGCGCGTGCACGAGACGGAGGCGCTGACTTGCGTGCCGTCACGGCCATGACCACCAGCGCGCCAACTGCGACCGCACCACCCACGACGAGGACCGGATTGCTCCGCGCCGTATCCGCCACCCAGTCGTACGCCGACTGGACGCTCAGGCTGTCGCTCTGGCCATTACCGGACCCGTTCCCCATATGGGAATGCTCAGCCGACTGCTGAGGAAGTCTTGATTTCGTTTGCTCAGTCATTTTGCCCACCTGCGAAAATGCATATCTCAGCACATAACGCCGCTGCGGGAGATCGGGTTCCATGGGCGGGGATAGAGGCCGATCGTACGTGGCACCCGAACGCAAAAAGCGACGAGGACTGCCGCCCTCGCCGCTTCAATGACTTGTCGTCGCCCAGAAGCCTACCGCGCCAGGAGGATCTCGCGCGCCTGCGCAATCGTTGCGCGAGCATACGCCTCCAGTAGATCATTCGAGGCGCTGCTGATGGGATGGTCGATGACGGCGAACCGGAAATCCGGCACCCCGAGCACACGGCTCATGAGCTCAGCCGCGCTCGCAAAGCGCGTCGTCATTACGCCGACCGCGGGCACACCCTGACGTTCCGCTACAATCGTGTCATGCAGACTGCACGACGAGCAGGACCCTCAATCTCCAACACCGGCGAACACCGCATGCCAGTTCGTGATCTCCCGCACGATGTGGGCATCGCACGGGGCGCTGTAGTTCGACTTTTCGCGCCACACAACGTCAGCAACGCCCATCTCCTGGCGCAGCAGCCGTTCGAGATGGGTGAAGTAGCCCTTCGTGCCTTCCTTGGCATTGGTGATGATGCCGACCGTCAGCCCTTCAAGCGACGGGAGACGCGCCGCGAGCTGTACGCCCGCGGTTTTCTGCTCATTTGTCGGATCGAGTATTCGCATTCCACCTGTTCCCGTATTTAAGTGACGAGCGCGCTCACCCCTTTGGCGGCTCGCAATCGACGCAAACCCCGATCGCCGCCGTGACGGCCCGGGTCTTGCTGCCCATCCACGGCGGGATCACCGCGCCGAAGCCGCCCGCCGGGCCACCGGCCGCGACCACCAGCAGATCGTCCGGCGACAGCAGCGCCGGATGCACCTTTTCAGCGCGATCACGGACCACGGAGCCTTTGCCGACGTTTGCCCATTCGCCGCGCTTGACCCGCGCCCGCTCGAACAGAAATTCGGCGATGTCCGTTTTTGTCCAGCCGGCTGCTTGGATGTGATCGCGCAGTTGCTTCGGAATGACGATGACGTAGTTGCCGCCGTAGATCGAGTAATGGAGCTGGTTCGCCCGCATCTCCGCGGCGAACGTCTCCAAGATCTCCTTCGGATCGGTCGTCCACTCGTTCATGATCTGGCGCGGCGCCAGCGACGCGAACACGGTGACGCCCGACGTCCCCTCCGGCATTCCGCGCTGAAGATGCAGCGGCTGCCACGTCATATCCTCTTCGTCCTCGGCGAAGCAGTAGGAATACTTGCCGGGGTGGCCGAGCGTCGCGCGGTCGATTTGGCCGGGGCGCACATCGAGAATGTTGATCAGCCCTAGCCGGATCGCACGACCGATTACCGCTGTCGCGCGATCGCTGTTTCCGAGCACATTGAATGTGCCGCTGGCGCCGATTTCCAGGCGGACGGGACCGTTGATGATCACGAGAACCGCGCAGCCGCCGGTGCTCGACGTCACGCCGTGCAGCAGGAATTCGTCCTTGAGCATCGCCTGCCAGGCGGTCGCGACGACCGGGAAGTGCATCGGCAGGCACCCTGCCATGACGGCATTGATCGCGAGCTTCTCAGCGGTGATCGGCTGGGCGCGCACGGGCTCGATACCGATGAGCTGATCGGGCGGCATCCCCGCCCACTCGAGGCACGCCTCGACGGCAGCCTCTGTCGGCGGCACCACCGGGAGACCGTCGGTCCATCCGCGGCTGTGAAAAAATTCTTGCGCCGCGGCGAAGTCGTCGACCTCGTGCGCTCTGGATGCCAGGGCCGTCTTCACGTTGAGTTGCATGGCCGCTCCGGAATGCGATGGCGGCAGGTGAAAACAATCTGCGCCGCCTGTCAATGTCACCACGGGCTGACATCCACGCGCTCACGGCATGGGTCGAGAGCACCGGCGCCGCGGTATTCACCACGACCGATCGAATCCGGCCTGCCATCGAGATGACGGCTTGAGACCAGCCTTTTGCCGCAAAGAACCGGCACCTTGCGAGTCGGTCTGGCGCACGCGGTTCGGCTCGCGCCACCGAATCGGTCATACTCCGCGTTGGTTGCGAGTTGCTGTGCCAAGCGCGATGAAGGGACAAGATTGCGCACTCCTGCACTCCTGGCGCTCAGCGCCGCAGCTTTGTTGGTGGGCGTCACGCTCGCGGGCAGCCTAGGTGTATTCGCGATCGGCCAGCCCGGGCCCGTCGCCGAGGAGCCGTCGGACGCCACCATTCGCCCGGCGGATGGCCCGTCTCGCATTACTGTTGCGCGCGTGGTCACCCTCGTTGAAGGCCCGATGCCTGCAAAGCCGCCCCGGCTCGATCGCTTCATCTTCATCCAGCCGCACGATGTCGCGATGCTCGTGCTGCCATCGTTACCGGATGATACCGTCGCTCCCCTCCGGGACACACTCGAGCCCGAAGTCGCATCACCGTGGTCGACTGAAACGCGCCCGGAGTTGGCGCCGCCTCCGTCCGAGCAGACGCGAGTCTCCGCCTGGAACCTCGAAACGCAATTGCGGCGCCTGCCGCAGTCCCGCCCACCGATCCGGGACTTTGCGCTGGCGCGGCGCCTCGCGCAGATCGCACCCGGCGCCAGCAAGCGCGTGATCGGCCGTTTCGCCACCGCGAAAGTGGTATGGCCGCCGGCGGAGATCGCCATGGTCGCGATCAAGGATGAGAAGACCGTCGACATGTACGGCCGCGACGAAGCGGGAAAGTGGAAACTCGTCCATCGCTATCGGGTTCTGGCCGCCAGCGGTGGCGCTGGACCCAAGCTGCGACAAGGCGACAAGCAAGTGCCGGAGGGCATCTACGGCATCTCATACCTCAATCCGCACAGCCGCTATCATGTGTCGCTGCGCGTCAACTACCCGAACGCCTTTGACCGCAAGATGGCCGCGGCGGACGGACGGCGGGATCTCGGCGGCGACATCATGATCCACGGCAAGGCGTTGTCGGTCGGCTGCTTGGCGGTTGGCGACGAAGCCGCGGAGGAAATCTTCTGGCTCGCCGCCGAAATCGGCCAGCGCAATATGCGGCTCATCATCGCCCCGACCGACTTCCGCCGCCGCGGCATGCCGACCATCGAAGCGAGCGCACCCCAGTGGCTGCCGAAGCTCTACACAGAGGTTGCGTCGGCGATGACGGAGTTCCCGACGCCCCCGCCCCAGAAGACCACGCCCATCGGTCTCTTGTCCTTCTTCGGCAACTGAGGCACAGCATCTCTCCTGACCCGCCCGCGCGATGGGGCCGGCAACGGGGAGCATGTTCCATGGCGAGCACCGACAACTGGGGCGCTGACGCCCGCATCGGCATCTTCATCGTCGGCAACGAGTGCGTGCCGGAAGCCGAGTGGTGGGCGATGGTTCCGGCGAATGTCTCGGCGCACGCCGCCCGCGTCACGGCGCGCGCGCCTTGGGCCCGCTGGCGTGCCGACCGGAGCGGCGTCGACCTCGAAGAGGATGTGATACGCGGTGCCCGCCAGTTTGCCGCTATGCGGCTCTCGGCGGTCGTTGTCGGCCACAGCTCCAGCAGTTTTCTCGGCGGTAAGGGCTGGGACGAAGCGGTCATCGCCGAAATCACGAAGATCTTGGCGACCGGCACCATCGCACCAAAAGTGAACGTCACCACCAACGGCCTCGATTGCCTTGCCGCGCTCCGCGCCTCAGCCATCGCGCGACCGTTCCTCGTTCTGCCGCCCTGGTTCGGTGACGATACGGTCCAAGCGGGCCTGCGGTACATGTCCGATCTCGGCATCACGCTCGCAGGTCACCTTCGCTACGATCCCGGGCCGCGATGGCGCGACGTCCCGCCGGGAGACCTCTACCGGCTCGGAATGGGCTTTGCGCAGGAGATCGAGCCGCTTCGGGCGCAGATCCTCGCGTCCTGTCCACCCGCCGCCGACGGCGTGCTGATTGCCGGCACCGGCTTTCGCTGCGTCGGCATCATCGACGCACTGGAGCAAGAACTGCAGCGGCCCGTCGTCTCGGCCAACCAGGCGAGCCTGTGGCATTGCCTGCGCTCAGCCGGCGTCGCCACCAAGATCGCCGGCTATGGCCGCTTGCTGCGCGACTAAGTCAGGACCCCGGCACGACGCCGGCCGGCAGCGCCGCGACGTGCGCCGCGATCTCGCCGGGCCTGGTGAGCCAGATTTCGTCGCGATGCTTGAGGATGTGCTGCATGGCGCGCCTGAGTTGCCGCAAGCGGAAGGGCTGGCCGAGAATGAAGGTATGCAGCACGAACGGGCAGACCAGCGCTTGTCCTCTCCGCGATTGCTCCAGCATCTCATCGAACTGATCGATCCAAGTCGTCGAGAGTTCCTCGGCGGTATGGAGGCGCATCACCATCATCGGTGAATCGTTGGTTTCGACCGGATATGGCATGTTGAGGATCCGGCCCTTCCTCGTGCGCATCCAGATCGGCTGATCGTCCAGCGGCCAGTCGCACTGATAGAGATATCCAGCCTCCTGCAGCAGATCGAGCGTCTGGCGGCTCTGCGACAGCCACGGGCTCATCCAGCCCACGGGCGACGCGCCGGTAAATTTGCGGATCGTCTCCGTTGTCTCCGCGATGAGGCGCGCTTCGTCCTCCTCCCACAGATCGCCCTGGCGCTCGGCATTGCTTCGCCCGTGAGCCACGAACTCGTCACCACGCTGCATCATGCGCTCGCCGATCTGCGGGTGATGGTCGAGGATCATCGAGTTGAGATTGTGCGCGAGCGGGCAGGCGAGTTCGTCGAAGAGGTCGAACATCCGCCAAATGCCGACGCGGTTGCCGTAATCGCGCCAGGCGTAGTTGCGCTGCGATTGCGCTGCGGGACCGCCGGTCGAATCGGAACCGAGGCCAGCGCCGAAGGCAAAGAATTCGATGTTGTTGCAGAAGTAGACAGCGAGCCGCTTGCCGCCGGGCCACGTGTAATCCTCGCGGCGGTTGATCGGCACGTAGTCGTAACGGTTATGGGTCGGTAGTTTCATGGCGCACCTCCCGGCGGTCGTTGCCGTTGGCGCGCACTGTAGCATTCGAGCGATTGCGAGCGACAACCGTCGCGCACCTACGCAAGCGAAGTCCGAATCCCCATCACAATATTGATTTTATTAGGATTTGTTCGCAGCGGCACGGCGGTGCCCCCACAGCCCATTATCTCCCGATCCACCGTCGATGTCGAAATGGGATACGGCCATGCCTTAGAAAAAGCCACGCGGCAAACACCGCCAGATCAGCTATCAAAGTGCCGTCCTCAGCGTCAGCGCCCTGCTGCGTAACAAACAAAATGGGAGATGAAACAATGCGACCGAACAAGATCAAGCAGATGTGGCGCGACGGTAAATGCGTGACGCTGGGTTGGCTCTCCGTATCCCATGGATTCACGGCCGAGGTCATGGCACGTCAGGGCTTCGATGCCCTCTGCGTCGACCTCCAACACGGCACATCGGAGATGAACAGCGTCCTGCCCATGCTGCAGGCGGTGTCGCAAACCGACACGACGCCGATCGTGCGCGTCGCCTGGAACGAGCCGGCGGCAATCATGCGAGCGCTGGATCTCGGCGCCTATGGCATCATCGTGCCGCTGGTCAACACCGCCGCCGAGGCCGCGATGGCCGTCGCCGCGTGTCGCTATCCGCCAGTCGGCATGCGCTCATCTGGACCTGTGCGCGCCATCCAGTACGGCGGCGCCGACTATCAGTCGAAGGCGAATGACGAGATCATTGTCATGGCCATGATCGAGACCAAGGAAGGTCTCGAGAACCTCGACGCGATCTGTGCCACGCCCGGTCTCGATGCTGTCTACATCGGTCCGGCAGACCTCTCGTTTGCCCTTGGCCTTGCGCCGCGCGGCGACAACCCCGACCCGCTCCATCTCGCCACCTGCGACAAGATCCTGAAGGCCGCCCACAAAGCCGGCATCAAAGCTGCCATGCATTGCGCCAGCGCGTCGTTTGCAGCAGGAGCCGTCAAGCGTGGGTTCGACATGGTGATGCTGACGTCCGACCTCTCGTGCATGATTGCCGGCGCCCGCCAGCAGCTCGACGAGCTGAAAGCCAAGACCAGCTAACACCCCTCAGAAATTCAGCACACGCGGTGCACGTCACGCCGCGTGTGCTGATAATCCCTTCCAGGTTGCATCCGGAACGATCGGCCGCCGCGCTCGTTCGACCGTTATGTCAACGGTTGCAAATGGAAGGAGACCCTTATGACCAAAACACATCTGTTACGCGCGGCGTCCTCGATTGCGTTGATCGCCGCGATGAGCACCGCAACCCTCGCTCAATCGAGCGGCCCTTCGTCCGGCGGCGGCGCTCAAGGGCCGGCCGGTGGCAGCACCACCCAGCAAGCGCCGACCCAGCGTGAGAAGGCCGGACCTGGCTCGGGCGACAGCACCGAGGTTCCGAAAGATCGCAGCGGTTCCGCCGAGAGACCGTCTGACCGACCAAAGGCCTCCGAGCGGGCTCAGGAGAAAGCCTCACCTAAGTCCGCCGTGCAGAGCGGCGACAAGGGTGATGACTCGCGCGGCAAGCGTGCCGCCGGCGATCGCACAAAGGATAAGGACGACAACGCGCGCGCTCCCGGCGATCGGTCCAAGGACGGCAAACAGCAGACGCGCGACGGTGATCGGGATCAGTCGCGAACGGTCGGCCAGAAGGACGGCAAGGACGATCGCGGCGACAGCATGCGGCGTGAGAAGGCCGCTGACTCCAAGCGCGGCGATGGTGGCGAGCGCGTTCAGATCTCTCAGCAGCAGCGCACGACGGTCCGCGAGCGCCTATCGAAGCACGGCCAGCGCAACCGCGTGAACAATGTGAACTTCGACATTCGGGTGGGCGTCAACGTCCCGCGCAACGTGTCGCTTCACGTTTTGCCGCCCGACGTGGTGGAGATCGTGCCGCAGTATCGAAACTACCGCTACGTCTACGTCGGCGATCAATACCTGATCATCGATCCGAATGACTACGTCATCGTCGCGGTCATCGGTGGAGATAGCCGCTCGGCTACTCGGCGCAGCGGCTCGTTCACGCTCGCGGCCGACGACCGCGTCTTCTTCCGACGCCACGTCGATCGCGGGCCGTCGCTCCGATTGGGTATTGGCGGCATCAGCATCGGCATGAATTTGCCCGATAGCGTCGAGCTGCGCCCCGTTCCGAGCGTCATCGTGGATCGGATGCCGGACCTCGAAGGCCACCGCTATTTCTTCTACGAGGACGAAATCGTCATCGTTGATCCGGACAGCCGCCAGGTTGTTTACGTCATCGAGGACTGA
>LNEA01000622.1 GCA_001464855.1 Rhizobiales bacterium Ga0077530 | reverse complement strand
TTTGCGGCGCGCCAGAATTTCATCAGCCCGGAATCGTTCACCTTCCTCGAGAGCGCGGTGATCCTGGCGATCGTCGTGCTTGGCGGCATGGGCAGTCAGATCGGCGTCGCTATCGCTGCTATTGCTATGGTCGGCGGCACCGAGCTGCTGCGCGAACTCGACTGGCTGAAGCAGATCTTCGGCGCCGATTTCGATCCAGCCCAGTACCGGATGCTCATCTTCGGCCTCGCGATGGTGATCATCATGATCTGGCGACCGCGCGGGCTCATCTCGGGCCGGCAGCCGACGGTGTTCCTCGGGGAGCGGCGGATGATCTCCGGCGATCTCGTCAAGGAGGGCCACGGCTGATGCGGTGGGAGACGACGCCGCTGCTCGAGATCGAGCATCTGACGATGCGGTTCGGCGGCTTGATCGCCGTCAACAACGTCTCGCTGAGCGCAGGCCGCGGCGACATCACCGCGATTATCGGCCCCAACGGCGCCGGCAAGACGACGGTCTTCAACTGCATCACCGGATTCTACAAGCCGACGTCCGGCCGCATGGCCATGAGCCATACCGGCAACGCGGCTCCCGCCGACGTCGCCGCGCTGACCGTGAGCGGCAATCGATTTGCCCGTCGCGGCGACAACGCGCTGTTCCTGCTCGAGCGGATGCCGGATTTCGAGATTGCGGCCAAGGCCCGTGTCGCGCGCACGTTTCAGAACATCCGCCTCTTCACCGGTATGACGGTGCTCGAAAACCTGCTCGTCGCACAGCACAACGCGCTGATGGCGGCATCGGGCTGGACGGTGCTCGGCCTGTTCGGCGCGCCGCGCTACAGCCGGGCGGAGAAAGCGGCGATCGATCGCGCGCGGTATTGGCTCGACCTCATCGGGCTCACCGCGCGCGCCGACGATCCTGCGGGCGATCTGCCCTATGGCGATCAGCGACGGCTCGAAATCGTGCGCGCCATGAGCAGCGATCCGCTGCTGCTGTGCCTCGACGAGCCGGCAGCGGGCCTCAATCCGCGCGAGAGTGCCGAACTCAATGACCTGCTCAAAACCATCCAGAGCCAGCATGGCACCTCGATCCTGCTGATCGAGCACGATATGTCGGTTGTCATGCAGATTTCCGACCACGTGATCGTTCTTGAATACGGGATCAAGATTTCGGACGGCACGCCGGATTTCGTGCGCAATGATCCGAAGGTCGTCGCCGCATACCTCGGCGTCGAGGATGATGAGGTCGCGCATGTGACGGGGGAGGAGCTGCGATGAGCGAAGCGCTTCTGTCCGTCCGTGGGGTGCGCACGTTCTACGGCAGCATCATGGCTCTGAAGGGTGTCGACATCGACGTCGGCGAGGGCGAGATCGTGTCGCTGATCGGCGCCAACGGCGCCGGCAAGTCGACGCTGATGATGACGATCTGCGGCAGCCCGCGCGCCCGCGACGGCGCCATCACATTCGACGGTCGAGACATCACCCGGCTGGCGACGCACGACATCGCGCGACTGCGGATCGCGCAGGCGCCGGAAGGACGGCGCATCTTCGGGCGGATGACGGTGCTCGAAAATCTGCAGATGGGCGCCGAAATTGACCGCCTGCGCCACTTCGACGAAGACTTGGAGCGCGTGACCAAGCTGTTTCCGCGACTTCGCGAGCGGCTGGCGCAGCGCGGCGGTACGCTGTCCGGTGGCGAGCAGCAGATGCTGGCGATCGCGCGCGCCCTGATGAGCCGGCCGCGCCTGCTGATGCTCGATGAACCGTCGCTCGGTCTTGCACCGATCATCGTGCGGCAGATCTTCGATGCAATCCGCGAACTCAACAAGCGCGAGGGCATGACGATCTTCCTCGTCGAGCAGAATGCCTATCATGCGCTCAGGCTCGCCGATCGCGGCTACGTGATGGTCAACGGCCTCATCACGATGCAGGGGACGGGGCGGGAGCTGCTCGAGCGGCCGGACATTCGCGCGGCGTATCTCGAAGGTGGGCGGCACTGATGCAAGACCGAGAGGCGCGACATGCCTGAATGGCTCTACGATGCCGGCCCGAACGGACACTGGTACTTTCTGCTGGTGACCGTCGTCATGGGCGGTCTGGCCGCGTACGCGACGGGAAGTGCCATCGCCGTGACGTGGCGGCCGCGCTGGCAGCTCTTCGTCTATAGCGTGTTGATTGCGGCGGCGGCCCGTTTCATCCACTTCGCGCTGTTCGAGGAGCCGTTTCTCGCGCCGCGCAGTTTCCTGGTTGATCTCGTGGTGCTCATTGCGGCCACCACAGCGGGATTCTGGATCACGCGCCAGCGCCAGATGCGGGAGCAGTACGATTGGCTGGCCCCCTCGGCAGATGGCCGGTCGGTTCGGCGCATCAGCAACTGACGCCGGCCCTGTCGCGAGGCATGGCGCGACCACAGCTCAATCCACGCATTCAAGTGCTTACCGATTGGGCGTGACTTTGCCCTTATTTCCGGGAATCCTGACGTTACGGGCGGGTTCCATCGCCTGCAGCCGGCTGCGGGAACCGCGCCGGCCCATTGAGACAGAGGAGAGCCCTTGATGAACAAGCTGATGTGGTCCGGCGTGGCCGCTGCGGTGTCACTCGCGTTGACGGGTGCTGCGAGCGCTCAGATCAAGATCGGGGTCGGTGGCCCAATGACGGGGTCGAACGCGACCTTCGGCGCGCAGATCAAGAAGGGCGCCGAGCAGGCAGCCGCGGACATCAACGCCAAGGGCGGCATCGGCGGCCAGAAGATCGAGCTGGTGTTCGGTGACGACCGCGGCGATCCGAAGGAAGGCGTGTCGGTCGCCAATAAATTCGTCGGCGACAAGGTGACGATGGTGATCGGCCACTTCAACTCGGGTGTATCGATCCCCGCGTCCGAGGTTTACGCCGAGAACGGCATCCTGATGATTTCGCCAGCATCCACCAATCCCCGCCTCACCGAGCGCAGCCTGTGGAACACGTTCCGCACCTGCGGCCGCGACGATCAGCAGGGCGAGGTTGCCGGCGCGTACCTGATCAAGAATTACAAGGGCAAGAAGGTCGCGATCATCCACGACAAGACGACGTACGGAAAGGGCCTCGCCGACGAGACGAAGAAGGCGATGAACAAGGGCGGCCTGAAAGAAGTGCTCTATGAAGGCGTGAACATCGGCGAGAAGGATTTCGCGGCGCTGGTCTCGAAGATCAAAGCGTCGGGCGCCGACCTCGTCTACTGGGGCGGCCTGCACACTGAGGGCGGCCTGATCGTGCGCCAGATGCGCGACCAGGGCGTGAAGGCGCCGATGATGTCGGGTGACGGCATCGCGACCGACGAGTTCGCCGCGATCGGCGGTCCCGGCGTCGCCGGCACGCTGATGACGTTCGCGCCGGATCCGCAGAAGCGGCCCGAGGCTGCTGCCGTCGTGAAGAAGTTCCTCGCCGCCAACTTCAAGCCCGAGGCTTACACGCTGTACTCCTACGCGACGCTCCAGGTGATGGCGACGGCGGCGGCCCAGGCAAAATCCACCGATCCGAAGAAGGTCGCCGAGGCGATCCGTGGCGGCAAGCCCTTCTCGACCGTCATCGGCTCGCTGTCGTTCAACAAGAAGGGCGACATCACGCGGCCGGACTACACGATGTACACGTGGAAGAAGGTCGAGGGTGACAAGATCACCTACGTCCAGAACTGAGCCACGCGGCGTGATGCTGCACACGGCGAAAAGCGATAGGCAGCCCTCGCGGCTGCCTTTTGTTTTGTGTGGGGCGTTGTTGCGGGCGGTCGCGTTGATCGCGCTGGCCGCGCCGGTGGCAGTACAGGCGCAAGACAACGAGATCCGCGTCGTCGCCGTCGATTCGAGCCGGGTTTTTGACCCCGACAGACCCGGGCGTCGAGGAGGTCGTCGGCGCGATCAACGAACTCGGCGACCGCCTGCTCGGCCGGCGCCTCGCGGTTACGTATGAGAACGACCGCTGCGAGGCGGATGAAGCGGCGGCCATTGCCACGCGCGCCGTCGAGCAGAAAGCGCACGTCGTCATCGGCCACGTCTGTTCGAGCGGCGCGATCCGGGCCGCGGCGATCTATGCCGACGCGGGCATTGTCATGATCGCGACGGGGCCGCGCCATCCGCGTCTGACGGGGCCAACCGGACGTCGCGGCATTTTTCGCCTCGCCGGTCGCGACGATCGCCAGGCGGAGAGCATCGCGACGCTGATCGCCACGACCTATCCGGCCGCGCGCATGGCGATTGTTCACGATACGGCGCAGTGCGATCGCCGCCAAGGTCGCGCCCCTGCTCGTCGCTCCCTACATTTCCGGAACGAAGGACCATGCCGCGCTTGTCTTTCAGTTGATGGAGGCGAACATCGATCTCGTGGTGTTTCCAGGCCAACCACTCGAAGCGTCGATGATTGTCGATCAGGTCCGCAGTGCCGGCGGAAAGATCGAGACTGTGATCGGTGCCGATGTGCTGGCCGCGGATGCGCCGCCGGCGCGTATGATTGCCGCAACGCGTGAGTTCCTGGTCATGCTGCCGTGGACCGGGCGGGAATTCGGACTGTCATTGACGCCGCCGAACCCGCCCCGCCCGGCCGAGCATCTCCTGGCCGTCGCCGCCATTGAAATTTGGACGTCAGCAGTCGTCCATGTGAGGAGCCTCGACGCCGAGAGCGTCAGCGCCGCATTACGGAAGCTCGGATCGACGACCGTGGTAGGCCCCGTCCTTTTCGACGACAAGGGTGACGCCGTGGTGCCGTCGTTCCTGCCGCACGTGTGGAAGGAGGGGAGGTGGCAGGTGCGGCGATGAGCTTGCCGCCGCCCCTCATGTCGTGCTGAAAGCACGCCTCTGGCGTGACCTTCTCCCCGTAAAGGACGGGGAGAAGGGGAAGAGGCGGAGCGGCCGAAGGCCGCAAGGTGAGATCTCCAACCGAGAGGCAGCCCCGCGGCCGCAGTAGCCGAAGGCGTTGCGGACCGCGGCGAGAAAAGTCCCTACACCACGCCTTTTTCCTTCGCTTCCGGCTTGGCGACCATGGAGCGGAGTTCCTCGTTGAGGCGCGAAGTCAGCGCCGCAAATTCTGGTGGCAGCGCAACGGCGGTGTCGCGGAGTTTGGCGAGGCGGGCCTCGATCTTGGGATGGATGTCGGAAAGCTCGTCCGGATGCTCGCGCAGACGGGCGATGAGCTTGCGGATCTCGGCGAGCACGGCGCGCGCGGCGGTGAGGCTGCGGACTTCCTCGATCTGGGCGTCGAGTTCGGGTTCGCTGGCTTTCGTGCCGGTGGATTTGATCGTGACGGTCGTGCTGGCTTCGTCCGCGTCCGCAGATGCGCCGCGCGGATCCGAGCGCTCGGGCGCGGACGGTTCCGCGAAGCCGGCGGGGCGCGACGGTGACATGGGCGGTGTACCGGCGCTTGCCGGTTTTGCTGCCTTGAGCGGGGCGTCAACGCTCACACCCTCGATGCGGGTGCGCGCTTCCTCGCGGACGACCTTCATCGGCTTGACGTCGGCGGCCTTCGCGATTTCGCGGGCGAGTGCGCTCGATTGCGTCACGATGCAGATCTGGCTGCCCGCCTCACCGTCGGCGCTGGATCGCGCGATGAGGCGCGCCAGTGGCGGCAGGAAGCTCTCGTGGAGTCCGGCTTCGGGCTCGTTGATGGCGATCAGCGCGGGTTTGCGGTAGGCGGTCAGCATGGCGAGCAGGCAGATGTACTTGAGCGCCCCCTCCGACAGTTCGCGCGCCTGCAGCGGCCGCTCGATATCCGGCAGCCGCAGCCGGAAGCTTGCCTGCCCATCCGTGACCGAAGCTTCGAGGCTCGCGCCGGGGAATGCGTCGCGCAGTGGCGCTAAAAGCGACTCGGGCTCCCGCTTGATGTCGAAGATCGTCGCCAGCGCCGAGGCGAGGTCGTGGCCGTCAGCGGCGAGCGCTGGTGTGCACAGGCCGAGCGACGGCGCCCGCGCCGGGGCGTCAGAGGACAAGTCGAAACGATCGTAGATGCGCCAGCTTTCGAGCAATTGTCTGATATAGGCGAGTTCAGGATAGCTGGAACTGTCGCGGAACGCGTGGAGCGCGGTCTCCGACGGCAGCAGGTGCTGTTTGAAATGTTGGCGCTGGCCGCGCGCGTCGCGCAGGCGGACCTCGGCGCCCTGGCGGTGCATGACGATGCGCTCGCCGGAGCCGTCGTCGCCGATGCCGGTATGCGCGAGCGTCTCCTCACGGACGGTCGGCTCGTTGGGAAGCGCGGCCTCGCCCGGTTCCGGCGCCGCGATCTCGATGGCATAGCGCAATCCGGCGAAACGCGCGGTCAGCCGGACGCTGGTCGGCACGGGGCCGCTGCCGGGAGTGGATCGTCCCGCCCACAGCACGCGCGCAAGTCCGCCCTCGTCCGCCAGCAACCGGCAGATCGTGCCGGCGGCGGCGGCCTGCAGCAATTCGAGAGAGCGGAGCATGTTGGATTTGCCGACGCCGTTCTCGCCGACGAGGACGCTGACACGTTCCAGCGGCAGCCGGACGGAATGGAGCGAACGGTATCCGGCAACTTCGCAGGCAATAAGCTGCATAGGCTCTCCTCAGTCGCCGCACGGCGGCGCAACGCATGTCGACACGCCAGCGGCAAGGGCAGTGGCATTACCCGAGAGCGCGTGCAAAGAGTGGCTCAGGTATGACGCTACGACTACGGAGAAAACGTGGCCAGCGATTTGTCCGACGAGGGTCGCATTTGGGGCTTCGGCCGGCATCGGGTACAACACTAGCCACCGAGAATTTATGGAGAACTTCGGCATGAAGCGGGTCTTGATCACCGGGGCGGCGGGCGAGATCGGCACGCGGCTGCGCGCGCTGCTGAAACCGGTTTATCCACAGCTTGTCATCAGCGATGTTCGCCGGCCGACAGATCTTCGAGCCAATGAGACGTTCGCGCAGGTGGATCTCGCCGATGCGCCGGCGGTCGACGAATTGTGCCGCGGCATCGACGGCATCGTGCACCTCGGCGGCAAGTCGATCGAGGGCACTTGGGATGAAATACTCCAATCGAACATTATCGGCTGCTACAATCTCTTCGAGGGTGCGCGCAAGGCCGGCGTGAAAAGGATCATATTTGCTTCGTCTAACCATTCGGTCGGCTTTCACGAGCGCGAGTCCAAAATATCGGGCGACGTCGTGCCGCGCCCGGACAGCCGCTATGGCGTCTCGAAATTGTTCGGCGAGGGACTTGGTTCGCTCTACGCCTACAAGCATGGGATCGGCGTCACGAGCTTACGGATCGGCAACTTCGCCGACGCGCCGATCGATGTTCGCCGCCTGTCGATCTGGCTGCGGCCGGACGATCTCGTCCGCCTCATCCGCATCGGGCTGGAGCGGCCGGGGATCGTCTACGAGGTGCTCTACGGCATTTCCGACAACGACCGCGCCTGGTTCGACAACAGCCGCGCTGTCGAACTCGGGTATGCCCCCGAGGGTCGGAGTGAGCCCTACGCCGAAGCGGTCATCGCCGCTGAGCCGAAGGAGGGCAAGAGCCCGGTCGCCGAGCACTACCAGGGCGGCACGTTCTGCGCGGCCGAGTATTCCGCCGATTTCGACACCATCAAGAAAAGCCACTGAGGAGATGAGCCCGTTATGCCGGAAATCAATGCCGAGCGCGTCCTCGCCGACCTGCGCACCCTGAAGTCGGTTGCCGCCTATAAGACGGGTGTGCACCGCCCGACGTTGTCGGCCGCGCACGTTGTGTCGCTCCAGTGGCTGGAAGGGGAACTGAGCGCGATCGGCCACGAGACCACGATCGACGGGATCGCCAATGTTTTCGGCATCTCGAAGGCCACGGGCCCAAAGCTTCTCGCGGGGTCGCATCTTGAAAGTCAGAACCATGCGGGCTGGCTCGATGGCCCTCTCGGCATCGTCTACGCGCTCGAGGCCGCCCGCGCTATCCGCGCCGATATGGCGTTCGTGGATTGCGGCATCGACGTCGTCTCGTGCTGCGACGAGGAAGGTCACTTTGGCAATTTTCTTGGCAGCCGGTCGGCGGTCGGCGAACTCGACGACGAGGTGATCGGCGCGGCCAAGGATCGCACCAACGGCACCCGCCTGAGGAACGCGCTGGCGGCGGCGGGCTTTGCCGGCAAGCCACGGCATGTGATCGATCCGAAGCGTTACGTCGGATTTCTCGAAGCGCATATCGAGCAGGGCGATTGGCTGATCGCCAATGATCTCACGATCGGTATCGTCACGACGATCGTTGGAATCCGACAGTACAAGATCACGTTCGAGGGTTTCCAGAACCATGCCGGAAC
>LNEA01000621.1 GCA_001464855.1 Rhizobiales bacterium Ga0077530 | reverse complement strand
CCGGGCGCGCCGAGCGTCATTCCAGGTCACGCCGAGATGGTCTTGCAAATGCGTGATCCCGACAATGCGGTGCTCGATCGGCTCGAGGCTGCGGTGACGAAGCTCGTCAACGACGCCGACTCCAGCGGGCCGTGCAAGGTATCGATCGAGCAGACGCGGCGGACCGAGCCCGCGGTCATGGCGCCGCAACTCATGGATGCCATTCGCGACGCGGCCGAGGCACACGTTCCGGGTCGGCACGTCGACATGCCGAGCGGCGCGGGGCACGACGCGATGGTCTTCTCGCGCCACATGCCGTCGGCGATGCTGTTCGTGCCGTCGATCGACGGCATCTCGCACCACTGGACGGAGAATACGAGCGACGAGGACATCGTCATGGGTGCGCGCGTGTATCTGGATGCAGCGGCACGGTTGCTGAAGGCGGCGAGATAGAGCGCGACTAGGCGCGCAACCGCCTCTGCGCCATCGCGGCTGCGGCGAGGCCGAGGACGCCGAGCACGGCCATGGCGAGATACGCCTTGGCGCCGAATGGGCCGTAGAGTTGGCCGGCCAGGAGCGTCGCGCCGCCCATGGCGATGCCGGCGGTGACGCTTGCCTGCAAGGCTTGCGCGGTGCCGGCGCGTTCGGGCGGAATGTTCTGCGCGATAAAGTGCACGGTGCCGATATGCGTCGCGCCAAACGTCAGTGCGTGCAGGATCTGCAAGGCGATCAGTAGGGGAAGCGCGGGATCGAACGCCATCGCGATCCAGCGCATGATGGCAGCACCGGCGCCGACGGCGATCAAACCCAGCGGGCTCAGCACCTTGAGCACTGCGCCGGAGCGCGCGAACAGTGCGATCTCGGCAATGACCGCGATTGCCCAGAGCACGCCGGTCCAGGTTGCGGAAAGGCCGAGGTCGCGCCAGTGGAGGACGCCGTAGACGTAGAAAACGGCGTGCGAAGCCTGGACCATGCCGGCGGCCGCGAGAAACAGCAGGAACTGCGGCGACGTGGCGAGTTCGGCGACATCGGCGTGCGAGATGCGCGGTCGCGAGGCGGTTGTCGCGCTGCCGGCGTTGTCGTCCGGTTGCGGCAGTCCGTAGGCGGCGAGCGCCGTCATGACAACCGCAGCGATGATGAGCCAGATGATGACGCTGCCGGTCCAGTGCTCGATGGCGGCGCCGCCAATGAGCGTCGCGACGATGAAGCTGATCGAGCCCCATAGCCGCATCCGGCCATAGTCCAGCCCCCGGGTGCGCACGGCGCGCATCGCCAGCGTTTCGGTCAGCGGCATGATGGTCGACGTCGTGAGCATCATCAGGGTGGTGAGTAGGATGATCGGCCACACCTGCGTGCTCTGGGAGAGTAGGACGGTGCAGGCGAGGCCGCTCCAGGCGAGGATCACCACCATGCGGCGGTGATCGCCGGAGCGGTCGGCGAGGTAGGCGACGATTGGTGTCGCGACGATGCGAATGAACAGCGGTAGCGCGCCGGCGATGCTGATTTCGGTGACGCTCAGGCCGCGCGCGTTCAGCCATAGCGGCAGGAATGGCGTCTGCAACCCGACGATCAGGAAAATCGCCCAGTAGAAAAGGGAAATGCGGGCGGCGAGCATGCGAAGGGGTTGCCCCGCCCTACAACTCGCCGTTGATGATGCGCGCGTAGCGAGCGGGATCGGCGTTGCCGCCCGAGAGGATGACGGCGACGGATCGGCCCTTGGCGGGGACTTTGCCGGTGAGGATCGCGGCGAGACCTGCCGCGCCACCCGGTTCGAGCACGAGCTTCAGTTCCTCGAAAGCGAAGCGCACGGCGGCGGCGGCTTCGGCATCGGTGACCGCGACGCCACCTGCCATCAGCGCCTTGCCGATGGTCAATGTGAGTTCGCCCGGTGACTCAGCCATCAAGGCGTCGCAAATCGAGCCGGAGAGCCGTTCGTTGCGCTCGGGCTTGCCGCTCGCGAGAGAGCGCGCGAAGTCGTCGAAGCCGGCTGGCTCGACGGTCCACATCTCGGTCGATGGGCTCGCGTCCTTGACGGCGACGGTGATGCCGCTCGCGAGACCGCCGCCAGAGACATTGACCAGCACCGCGTCGAGCGTGACGCCGGTGCCCTGGCCGGCAATCACATCGGCATCGTCGAACGGATGCACATACGCCGCCTTGCGCTCGACGCAGAGGGCGCGTGCAATGGCGTCGCGGTCCTCGCGTTCGCGGTCGTAGGCGATGACTTCGCCGCCGAATGCCTTGGTGCGGGCGATCTTCATCGCGGGTGCGTCGGCCGGCATCACGATCGCCGACCGGAGCCCGCACAGCGTTGCAGCGGCCGCGACGCCCTGGGCGTGATTGCCCGACGAGCAGGCGACGACGCCACCCGGAAACGCCTTGGGATCGACCTGCGATATCTTGTTGTAGGCGCCGCGGAATTTGAAAGCGCCGACGCGCTGGAGGTTCTCGCATTTCAGGAAGACGCGGCCGCCGACGCGCGCGTTGAGCGCGGGGTGCTCGAGAAGGGGCGTCCTGACGGCATGAGGTGCGAGCCGTTCGGCGGCGGCACGGATCATATGGATCGTCACGGGAAGCGTCGGCATGGCGGATCTCGCAAGCAATTGTGGGTCATCGCGCGCCGGTCCGGCGCGGGCGCCTGCTCCTTACACCACACAGGGTCCCCTGGCCATTCGGACGATTGCAGCGCCCACCCGTCCGGTGGACCCTCCCCTGCCGTCTTACTGCTTAATCGGGCCCCGATTCCGATATAAGAGGAAAGTCGTTGGATAAGTCTCGGCCTTGCCGTCGCGGGGCTGTACGACTACCGCTGCGAGGCTACATCCACGGGTGCCGACAATCCGGTGTCCGTTGGCAAGGAGGAAGCACGATGGCGCGCCAGTATTTCGGCACAGACGGTATCCGGGGGCTCGCAAACACGCCGCCGATGACCGCCGAGATTGCGCTGAAGGTCGGCATGGCGACCGGCAAGATGCTGGCACGGCACGGCGGCCACCGCCTGCGCGCCGTGATCGGCAAGGATACCCGACTCTCCGGCTACATGATCGAGAACGCGCTGATGTCCGGTTTCACAGCGGTCGGCGTCGATGTCTTCCAGCTCGGCCCGATGCCGACGCCAGCCGTGGCGATGCTGACCCGTTCGTTGCGGGCGGACATCGGCGTCATGATCTCGGCATCGCACAATCCGTTCGCCGACAACGGCATCAAGCTGTTCGACGCGAATGGCTTCAAGCTGTCCGATGAGGCCGAAAT
>LNEA01000620.1 GCA_001464855.1 Rhizobiales bacterium Ga0077530 | reverse complement strand
TCGAGCGACCGCTCGCCTCCGGTCAGGAAGCGCTGTCCCTGCAGAAGCGCGATCGTCGCCCAGCGGGCGGCCGCAAGAATTTCCCAGTATGCCAGTTCGTCGCTCGCGATCGAGACATCCGACGCAGCGTTGTAACCGGCCAACAAATCCTCTCGGTGAGCGATGCCACCCGCCGTCAGAGCGTCATTGCCAAAGCGCCAGCACCGAGCACAGAACCACCCGAGATCCTCGCGCGGATCCCCCCAATGGCAGAACTCCCAATCGAGAATGCCAGTCAGGCGAGAGTGTTCGATCATGTAGTTCCCGGTGCGGAAATCGCCATGCACCAATGTCGTCGGGCGCGGCGCCGGCCGGTTGGCGAGGAGCCAAACCAGCACGTATTCCAGCGCTGGGCGCGCGACGCTCGCCTTGTCGAGCGCGTGGCGCATTTCCGCAACCGCCGCGCTTACGGCATCGGGCTCGGGGAGCGGAAGGAATGCGAGATCCTCACGCGGCGGGCGGATTGCGTGAATCCGGGCGAGTTGCCCTCCGAGCTGGCGCGCGAGATCGGGCCCATGCCGCGCGAGATTCGGATCGCGCACGATACGACGCCCCTGTGCGATGCCCCGAATGAGCCGCTGCACCGCGAACGGCGCGCCGATAACGCTTCGGTCACCGCACTCGGCAATCGGCTCGGCAACCATCACGCCCGCTTCGTGCGCCGCGCGGATGCACGCCAGCTCGCGCGTCCGATCGAGGCTCATCGGCAGTCGCGCCAAAGCGTCGGTACGCAGGACCAGCGAATGCGCGCCGGCCCTCGGCCCCCCATCGACGAGCACATCGATCCGCCAATTCTCCTGCACCGCGCCGCCCGAAAGGCGTTCCGCGCGCGCGATGTCGACACGACCGGCGCCGACCGCGCGCGCGAGCCATGTCGCCAGCGGATCGAGATTGGAGGGGTCGAGGGTACGTGGTCCTGTCGCGGTCATCGTCACTCCGTCGGCAGGAGATGCCCGCCATCGACGGTCAGCACGCTCCCGGTCATGAACGAGCCCGCATCCGACGCCAGCAGCAGCAGCGGCCCGTCCAGTTCATCGGACGTGCCAAGTCGCTGCATCGGCACATGCGCGATCATGCGCTTGCCGCCATCGGTGTCCCAGTAGGGCGCGTTGAGTTCCGTCGCGATGTAGCCCGGCGCGATCGCATTGACGCGGATTTTGTCACGCGCCAACTCCAGCGCCATATTGCGGGTCAGCGCGATCACCGCCGCCTTCGACGCTGAATACGCCGACAGCGTCTTGATGGCGCCGAGCCCGACGATCGAGGA
>LNEA01000619.1 GCA_001464855.1 Rhizobiales bacterium Ga0077530 | reverse complement strand
GAACACTTCGAAGGAGAGCTGAGGCAGGCGATTGCCGTAGGATTCGAGCAGCATCCGCTCGAAGACGATGTAGGCGACGCCGCGGTAGGCGGGGGCGTTCTCGGCGCCCTGATGGATGACGATGAGGTCATCGGGTTCTTGGGTGTCGGTGCCGGTGTGTAGCCGCCAATTGTGTTCGTTGAGATCAAGCTCTTTGCCATCGGCCCAGACGCGGCCGATCGACGTAATCGTGCCCTCGCATAGAGCGACGGCAATGTTGGCGTAGTAGCGATATGAGCGGTCGCCTCCGCCCCCGCCGGCTCCGCCCTTGCCGCCTCCCTTGTTCTTGAGCACCTCTTCCTCGAACGGTGTCGCCCAGATGACCTGGCCGCCGAGCCGTGAGCGTCCGATGAGGCGGGGAATGGCAGCGCCTTCCGTCGATGCGGTGACGCGGAGGTCGTCGAGACGCGGGCCGCCCGACGTGCGCGATTGGCCCGACCCAGCGAGCAATGTCTGGTCGACGTAACTGCCAGCCAAGGCGCCGACCTGTGAGCCGATCATCGCACCGGTGATGGTGGCGCCAAGCACGGTGAAGCCGGCGGGCAGCAGCGCCGAGCCGACCGCGGCGCCGGCGACAGCAAGAGCGAGCGTAGCCATCAGGATTCAATCCCGGGGAATGAGAAGGCGGCGACCATGTGGCGGCGCCACCATGTCCCGAGTGGGACTTCGCCGACGACGGCGCCTTCGATCGCGTGAATCATATGGGCCGGATCGGTGAGAATGCCGACGTGCTTGGCAACCGCGCGCGGGCGATAGCGGAAGATGACGACATCGCCGCGCGTCGCCGCGGTGCGATCGATTTCGCGGAGATGACGGCGTGCAGCGGCGAGCATGGTCTCGACACCCGTCGCTTCGGCCCAGTCACGCGAGTAGGCCGGAACGGATTCGGCATCGGCGCCGTACAGCGCGCGCCACACGCCGCGAACGAGGCCGAGGCAGTCAGCGCCAACACCCAGCAGGCTCGCTTGGTGATGGTAGGGCGTGCCGAGCCAGCGCCGGGACTCGGCGACGATGTCGTCGCGTGAATAGATCATGATCCGATTCCGCCGGCGCTGACGTCGCCAGCACCCGGTCGCGGTATGTTGCCGGGTTGTGCGACGGCGGTGACGAATTGATCGCGTTGGCGAAGCGCGCCGTGCAAGTTTCGATACGCTTGTCGCAGCCGGCCGTGGCGGTGGCTGTGTCGCCGATGGCGATGACCCCGCCCATCGGTTGCCAAAGTTCGATCTCAATGCCGGCTGCGACGAGCCGGTGGTTTTTGATTTCCATGGAGCGGCCCGCATTGGCCCCAGAAGTGAACGCGAAGACGCCGCGCGTGAACCAGCCGTCAGCGTAATCATCGAGACCGTCGACGACGAGGCGTCGGGAGTCGGTGACGGTGGTGATGGTCGCGGTTGCGCGGAACTCGGGTTGGTCGAGGTTGACAGTGCATCTGGTGTCGCCGAGGTCCGCGTCGCAGGTGTATTGGAAGAGACGGCCGCGCGGTTGTTGGAGATAGTGGGCGAGGCCGCGCACTTCGGCGGCGAAGGCGGTGCCCGTGCGGCGCACTTCGCCGAGGGAACCTTTGCGGGCGAGAATACGTTGCGCGGGATCCTGCCAGTTGACGCGGAAGATCTCGATGGCGGCGTCGTCGAAGTCGCCCGCGGCGAGGGCGATTTCCGAAAGGCGATCAGAGATCAGGGCGCCCGCGACTTCGAGATTGTCGACGCTGAGGCCGACCTGCTCGCGGATTTCGCTGGCGGTGAAGCCGCTGGCGGCTTCGAACGTTGTGCTGTCGAAGCTGAGGTCGTGATCGTGCTCGGTGAAACCGAGCCTCGAACCGTCACGACGGGTGAGACGCCAGCACCAGCACAGCGTCGTTGCACCTGATTGCAGGTGCTCGATGAGATCCTCGCTCAGCGCCTTCATAGGCGGATCTCCACGATCGGGATCGAGGGAATGGCGCCGTGGCTGAAGCCGTGCAGGCTCACCTCGAGTTTGTCGCTATCGAAGCGGACGGGTACGTCGAACTCGAAACCGGCGGTGACGGCAGCGCCGTCTGCGGGAATGTGGCCAGGCTGGAAGGTGAGGATGCCGGTCGACATGTCGACGAGCACGGCGGTTTCGACGGTCTGGGGCGTACCGTCGACGGCGACGAGAACGCTGCCGGTGACCGGTTTGGCAACGCGGCGCTGCCAGGGGGCGTACAGAGCGCCGTATTGTTTGACGAGCGGGAAGGTCGCGCGGGTGCCGTCGCCGACGCCGATGGATTGGTCGAGTGCGGTCGGCGTGGCGGATGGCGGGCAGGAGCGGAAGTCCGCATGGTCTTTCCAGCGGAACCCGTAAAGCCGCCCGCGGCGCTCCTCGAAGAACGCGACGACGGCGTGGAGATCGTCGAGCGATTTGACGCCGTAGCCGGCATTGTAGGCACGGCGCGAGTCGGCCCAGCGACTGTTGCGTTCCTCATGACCGGAGCCAAGCGCGACGACATCGGTGCGTCGTTCGGGGCCACCCGTCGCGCCGCGCGAGATCGCGGTCGGAAAACGGATTTCGTGAAAGCTCATCGTATCGTCGCTCCATGCGGTGCGCGCAGGTTCGAACCGGGCCGCTCTGGATCACATGTTGCGACCGGCGCGGCCAAGGACGCGGGACGCCAGCGCGGCGATCTGCGTTTGCGAGCGCGCGAAGCCTTCGACGTCGGGCGTCGCGATGTTGATGGTGATGTTGGGGCTGCCGCCGCCGGAGGTCGCGACGCCGAGACGGCCGTCGGCGGTTCGGGTGAGCGGCATGATCGCCTCGGGGCCGCGCTCGCCGGCGAGGCCGGTGCGGCCACTCGACAGTGGGAAGGCGACGGGAGAGGCGATGACACCACCCTTCGCGAACGGGATTGGGGTGCCGCGCTGGAGGACGCCGCCATGAGCGAATCCAAAGCCGCCAGCGAAGATGTTGCTGAACATGCTGTTGACCGCGCGATCGAGCGGCTTGAAAGCGGCGCTCAGCACCATTCGGGAAAGGGAGAGTGCGAGATTGCGCAAGACGTCGCCGAGCGATCGGCCCTGGATGGCGATGCCATCGAAGGCGGAGATCATGGAGCGGCTGAACTGGCGGCCGACGACCGAGGTGCGTTGAAGCTCTTCGCGCAGCGCGCTGGTATCCGCAGTGACGTTGATCTGCATGTCGTCGGCGGTATCGGGCATGGGGCGCTGCTCCTATGTGTCGGGGTAGCGGGCGATCAGATCGTCGAGCGTGCGCCGATCGATGGCGCCGTGAGTGGCCTGCGGCCCAAGTGCACCCTCGATGGCGGCGGCGAGCTCGCGTGGGGTCATCGACCACAGAACGGCGGGCGCGAGATGCAACAGGCCGAGGCCGGTGCGCATCACGTCCCTCCAGGGAAAGGGCCGCTGCTGCCGTCCACCTCTCGCGATACGGATGGCGAGGCGGGTGAGGGCTCGGCTTTGGCCATCGCGACGTCGTCGCTGGCGCCGAAGGTGGCGCTGAGCAGCCGCGAAACGATGTCGACGAAACCGGCGGCGCCGCCTTCGGCGCGCATCCGCGCCACCGCATCGTCGGTGACCTGGTGGCCAGCGCCGCGCAGACCGGCGCCGATGATGCGGACGGCGTCACGGGCACTGAGGCGGCCGCGGCTGAAGCGCTCGGCGACAGCGAGCATGTCATCGTTCCCGAATGTGCTCTCGAGTTCCGCGAGTGCGCCGAGGGTGAGACACAGACGCAGCGGTTGCCCGTCGAGGACAGCGTCGATTTCACCGCGGTGGAGATTGGCCATGGAGTCCTCCGTCAAGGCGCGGCGAAGGAGAGTTCGCCAGCGGATTCGAGCGTGATCTCGAAGGCGACTTCGCCGTCGTGGCGACCGGAAAGCTCGAATGAGCTGATCTGGAACAGGCCTTCGACCGTGCCGAAATCGGGGATGACGACTTGCCAGTCGCGGATCGTGCCGTCGAAGACGTAGCTGCGGATGGTGGCGTCCGATGCGGCATCCTTGAAAATGCCGGTGCCGGCGATCCGGGCACTTTTGACGCCAGCGCCCGCGAGAAGCTCACGCCATTCGCCAGCGGAGTCGGCGTGCGTGATGTCGACGGTCTCGGCGTTGAAGGAGATCGAACGGGAACGGAGGCCGGCGACAGCGGCGAAGCTACCGGTGCCGGTGGAATCGACCCTGAGAAGGAGGTCCTTGCCTTTTTGAGCGGCCATGCACGTGGGGTCCTTGGCTGAGAGTGGCGGGCATCAGATGTCAGGGTGTCGGCTCGAGGACGGCGCGGAAGCGGGCGATGACGCGGTAGGTGTCGCCGTCGCGTTCGCGGCGTGTGTCGGAGGACTCGTGTCGCAGATTGACGAGGCGATGATCGATCAGCACCAGCGCCTGGTCGTGGAGCGCGTTGCGGACAGCTTCGGCGATGAGGTGCGGGCCCTTGTGGCCTGCGCCGCGCGACCACGCGTGCACGGTGAACGCGATCTCGGTGCCCGGTTCGGTGCCGGTCGCCCAATCGCGCGCGGTGAAGGCAGCGAGCGAGACGTAGGGAAACGCGGCGCCGCGCGGGACGTCGTCGTAGACGCGGGCGCCGCCGAGCAGGTTGAGCACGACGGTGTCGGCGGCGAGCGTCGCGTGGACCGCTCGCTGGAGATCCCAGACGGCACTGGACATGTGTTAGCTCCTGCGGTCGCGGCGGGATCGCCGGTTGGCGGGGCGAGGAGGCCGCGTGGTCGGCGGATCCGCAACATCGTTGGAGCGCAGACGCGCGATGGTCGTTGTGGGCGTCGCGCGGCGGTCGCGCAGACACTGCTCGATGCGCTCTGCGAGGCGGTGTGGGTC
>LNEA01000618.1 GCA_001464855.1 Rhizobiales bacterium Ga0077530 | reverse complement strand
GGCTCCTCAGCGACGACCCGCCAATGTAAGCGGCGCGCGGCCTCCCCTACGGCATCGAAGACTTCGTCGGCGGGACGGTCGACAACCATCGCCTGAAGCCGCGGAAACGTCTGGGCCTGCCGCGCGGCGTAGGTGGCGCCAGGATAGGCCACCGGGTTGGCACCCGTTGCCCGCT
Organism: Rhizobiales bacterium Ga0077530; assembly: GCA_001464855.1. Lineage (GTDB taxonomy): Bacteria > Pseudomonadota > Alphaproteobacteria > Rhizobiales > Hyphomicrobiaceae. Next base: position 16,696 of record LNEA01000618.1, on the reverse strand, counting down.
CGCGTGCCAGGGCGGCGAACTCAGGCGGATGTTGGGTGTCGGTGGTCACGTCGTTGAGGTGGGGCATCCTGTAATAAAAGGGCACGACGCTCGCCGGCCATGCAAAAATCGCAAGGCTTACGACGATGCCGGCGGCCGTGCTCCATGCCCCGGCCGCGCCGCGCCGCCAAATCACCACGGCTGCACTGATACCGAGCAGCAAGGCCAGCGCCGCCCCGGCGAGCGCGGTCAGAAACAGCCCCCCGGCGAGAAGCGTGTCCATGCGCCCGAAACGGTGCAATACGAGCGCGATCAAGATCACGGACGCGCTGAACAGGGCGATGCGCCGTGACCAGGACGCGAGCGCTGTGCGCGGGATTTGAGCAATCGTCGCCATGGGTCGTCGGATCATTCCCAAAAACGGGCTCTGCGCCACGGAGAACCAGCGCAGCATGACGTCAAACACTTTGTCAGCGTCGACGACAGGCGCTACTCATTAGATCAGATTCCCTTCTAGAACAGGACGCGTTCCATGGCCACGCTCACCAATTTTGCGGCTCGCGACGTCGAGACGGTGCTGCATCCCGCAACCAACCTCGCGACCCACCGGACCACCGGGCCGCTCCTCCTCGAGCGCGCAGAGGGCATCCACGTCTGGGACGCATCGGGCAAGGAATACATCGAAGGCTTGGCCGGACTGTGGTGCACGGCACTCGGCTACGGCAATTCCGAACTCGTCGAAGCCGCGCGCGAGCAGATGACGAAGCTCTCGTTCACGCATCTTTTCGGCGGCCGCAGCCACGAGCCGGCGATCCAGCTTGCCGAGAAGATCAAGGAAATCTCGCCGATCCCAACCTCGAAGGTGTTCTTCACGAGTTCGGGCAGCGAGGCCAACGACTCCCAGATCAAACTGCAGTGGTATTACAACAACGCGATCGGCAAGCCGAAGAAGAAGAAGATCATCTCGCGCATGCGGGCGTACCACGGCGTCACCATCGCTGCCGGCAGCCTGACCGGCCTGCCGATCTTCCACGCCGATTTCGACCTGCCGATCGCGGGCATCCTGCACACGGATGCGCCGCACTACTACCGCAACGGTCGGGACGGCGAGACCGAGGAGGAGTTCGCCTCGCGGCTCGCGGGTAAGCTCGAGGCGATGATCGAGCGGGAAGGCGCCGATACGATTGCGGCGTTCATTGCCGAGCCGGTAATGGGCGCCGGCGGCGTGATCGTGCCGCCGAAGACGTACTTCGAGAAGGTGCAGGCGATCCTGCGCCACTACGACATCGCGTTCATCGCCGACGAGGTGATTTGCGGCTTCGGGCGCACTGGAAATATGTGGGGCACCCAGACGTTCGGGATGCAGCCGGACACCATCTCGATGGCGAAGGCGATCACGTCCGCCTACATGCCGCTGGGCGCGGTTACGGTCCCTGAGCACGTCTATCAAGCGATGATCGACGAGAGCAAGAAGCTCGGCGTGTTCGCGCATGGTTTCACGTATTCGGGGCATCCGGTGGCGTCGGCCGTCGCGGTCAAGACGCTGGAGATCTACGAGCGTATCGACATCGTCGGCATGGTCCGGAAAGTGTCGCCGACCTTCATGAAGCGGCTGAAGGCGCTCGACGCGCACCCGCTGGTCGGCGAGACGCGCGGCGTCGGTCTGATCGGCGGCATCGAGATCGTGAAAGACAAGAAGAGCCGGCAGATGTTCGATCCGCGTCAGGGCGTCGGCGCGAAGGTCAGCCTATTCGCGCAGGAGGAGGGCTTGATCTGTCGCGCGATTGCCGGCGATACGATCGCGCTGTGCCCGCCACTGGTGATTACCAGCGACCAGATCAACACCATGTTCGATCGCGTCGAGCGCGCGCTGGATCGTGGCCTCGACTGGGCCCGCAAGGAAGGCGCGGTGGCCTAACTGGGGTCGAACTCCAGCTTCACAGCCGGAAAATGCCAGGGGGCGCGCATGTCGCGCCCCTTTTTATTAGTGAGCGAGATCGCCTACCACAAACCGCGGCGGGTCGTCAGGGCGCGGGCGTCGTCGCCGCGCGGCGGCTGGCCTTCCTGATCGGGCTGCGGCGCAAAACCGCCGGTCTCGTCGGTGAAGCCGATGATCGAATGCGGATCGTCCGGCTCCTCGTCCGGCTTGAACGCCTCGAGGATGCTCTTGGGATCACCGGTCTGCGACCGCAGGCCCGTCGACGGATTGACCCGGATCAGCTTGATGCCGGGCGGAATGCGGAACGGCGTCGCGGGCTTATCGGCCAGCGCCAGCTTCATGAATGAGCCGAAGATCGGCACGGCGACGGCACCGCCTGTCGCTTCCTTGCCCATCGGCCGCGGTGAATCGTACCCAACGAACACACCGACGACCAGATCGGGCGAATAACCGACGAACCACGCGTCCTTCGAGTCGTTCGTCGTTCCGGTCTTGCCGGCGACAGGCTTGCCTATGGACCGCAGCGTCGATGCCGTGCCGCGGACAGTGACGCCTTCGAGGATCGACGTCATCTGGTAGGCGGTGTGCGGGTCGATGATCTGCAAGCGGGTGTCTTCGAGCTCCGGCTCCGCTTGCCCTTGCCAGGTTTCCTGCTGGCAGTTCCCGCAAGCCCGCGCGTCGTGTCGCCAGACTGTCTTGCCGTCGCGGTCCTGGATGCGATCGATGAACGTGGATCGCACCTGCCGACCGCCGTTCGCGAGTGTGGCGTAGGCGGTCGTCAGCTTCAGCAGCGTCGTCTCGCCGGCGCCGAGCGCCATGGAAAGCACCGGCGTCAGGTCATCGTAGATGCCGAAACGGCGGGAATACTCGCCGACCAGCGGCATCCCCATGTCCTGGGCGAGGCGGACCGTCATCAGGTTGCGCGAGTGCTCGATGCCGACGCGCAGTGTTGTCGGGCCATAAAACTGTCCGCTGTAGTTGCGCGGTTTCCATACGTCGAGGCCGGCGCCCTGTTCGATGGTGATCGGGGCGTCGAGGATCACACTGGTTGGCTTGTAGCCGTTGTCGAGCGCGGCGGCATAGACGAACGGCTTGAACGCCGAACCGGGTTGGCGGCGTGCCTGTCCGGCACGGTCGAACTGGCTGATGGCGAACGAAAAGCCGCCGACGATCGCCAGCACGCGACCGGTGTGCGGGTCCATCACGACCATGCCACCCCCGACTTCGGGGATCTGCATCAGCGACCATGCGCCTTGCGGATTGTCGGGATCCTTTGGAGCCACATAGACGACGTCACCGACGTGCAGGACATCGCCAGCGCCCGGTTGCTTGCCAGGCTTCTTGTTGGCCCATTTAATCTCGTCATAGGGGACTTCAGCAGCCAGCCGATCCGTAACCAGGCTGCTGTCCTGGCGACGCTGGGGCCTGAGCCCGACAACGGCCTTTTCGCGCGCGATCTGCAGCACGACGCCGAGGCGCCACGGCTCGATGTCTCCGGGCATGTCGATGGCGCCGAGCGGAACGCCCCAGTCACCCGCAACGTCGATCTTCTCTACTGGCCCGCGCCAGCCTTGCTTGCGGTCGAAGGCGACCAAGCCATCGATCAGCGCGCGGCGCGCGAAGCCCTGCAGGCGCGGCGACAGCGTCGTGCGAACGGACAGGCCACCGCGATAAAGACCATCCTCGCCGAACTGCTCCATACCGACCAGCGTACGGCGGACTTCCTCGGCGAAATAGTCGGCGGCGTGGATCTGGGTACCGAACGGCCGGATGTTGACGGTCAGCGGCTTTGCGGCGGCGGCGGTCGCCTGTGCTTCGGTGATGTAGCCGTTCTCGGCCATCAGGCCGATGATGGCATTGCGCCGGCTCGTCGCTTCCTTGGTGCGCCGGAATGGGTGGTAATTGTTCGGACCCTTGGGCAGAGCGGCGAGGTACGCCATCTCCTCGATCTCAAGATCCTTCAATTCCTTGTTGAAGTAATTGAGCGAGGCAGCGGCGACGCCATAGGCCCCGAGGCCGAGGTAGATTTCGTTCAGGTAAAGCTGGAGGATTTTGTCCTTGTCCATCGCGCGCTCGATGCGGATGGCAAGGATCGCTTCCTTGAGCTTGCGCTCCAGAGTCCGGTCGCTCGACAGCAGGAAGTTCTTGGCGACCTGCTGCGTGATGGTCGAAGCGCCCTCAGCGCGGCGGTCGCGGCGCTGCACCATGTTCATCGCGGCCTTATAGCCGGCGCGGAGCATACCTGCGGGGTCGATGCCGTTATGGTCGTAGAAGCGCTTGTCCTCGGCCGAAAGAAACGCGCCGATGAGCAGATTTGGCACCGCATTAATCGGCACGAAAATGCGCCGCTCCTTCGCGTACTCCGCGATGAGGGAGCCGTCATGGGCGTGAATACGGCTCATGACGCTGGGCGAGTATTTTTCGAGGCTCTCGTAGCTCGGCAGATCGCTCGATGCCCGCCACAGGAAATATCCGCCTACGGCCGAGCCAGCCAGAAAGAGTACGACGCCGGATGCGAAGAAAAATCCGAGGACATTGAGCAGCAGGCTGCGCCGCTTGCGTTTAGGCTTGCGCTGCACGGGCGGTAGGATCTGCGGCGCTCTCATATGGCTCAGGCGGTCCGGTCACAGGTGGATCTGTATTATCCAGCAAAGCTCTAGCCCCCCAATCCGGGAGAAGCAAGCACGCCTCACTGCCTGTCAACGAGGTTGCAATCGAATGTGTCATTAGCGGGTCGGAGCCGCGAGATTTCCCGGTCCCGTAGTGCGGTGGCAATGTAAATCAGCAGTATGACGGAACGTATACGGTTTCAAGGCTAATTCGCCGTGTTGAGGGGGCGCTCAGGCTCCGCATGGCGCCTTGCGCCGGCGCGCGATGGCGGTGAAACTTGGGAGATCGAGAACCGTACAGCAAGGAACCGAAATGGATATCGAGGACCAGCGCACCAAGGGCCGCCAGATCCTGAAAGAGGTCATCGGGGGCGCCTATCTGGAGCGGCGTGACGCATCCACGAATGACTTCAACCGGCCGCTGCGGGAGTTCTCCGAAACCTACGCCTTCGGCGACATCTGGGCGCGCCCCGGCCTTCCGCGCAAGGTGCGCAGCATGCTGTGCATGGCGATGCTGACGGCGATGGGGAAGCCGGCTGAACTGCGCCTGCACGTCAACTCGGCGATCAATAACGGGTGCACCGTCGAGGAGATCCAGGAGGTCCTGTACCAGACCGTGGCCTACTGCGGCATTCCCGCGACCATCGAGGCGTTCAAGGTTGCCGAGGAGGTGCTGGCCGAGCGGGGCCTGATGAAGCCCAAGTAACCCAGGCCCGCCGCCCTAGATCTACTCGCTGCGTAGCGCGTCGATCGGGTTGAGGTGGGCTGCTCGCCGCGCCGGGAAGAACCCGAAGACGATGCCGGTCAGCGCCGCAGCGGCGAGCGCCATCAAGATCGCGTCGGGCGCGATCAGGATCGGCCATTGCGCCGACATGGCGACGACGGCGGCCGCGCTGACTCCTATGATCACGCCAATGACGCCGCCGAGCATGCACAGCGCCACCGCCTCGACGAGGAATTGAAGGAGGATGTCGCGGCGCCGTCCACCGACCGCCATGCGCAGGCCGATTTCGCGGGTGCGCTCGGTGACCGAGACCAGCATGATGTTCATGATGCCGATGCCGCCGACGATGAGCGAGATCGCGCTCGTCGCGCCGAGCAGCCAACCCATGGTTGTCAGCGCCGATGCGCGGGCGCGGAGGAATTCCGAGAGATTGCGGACGTTGAAATCGTCCTCGCTGCCGGCCTTGATGCGGCGGCGCTGCCGCAGCAGGCTTTCCATCTGCTCTTGGGCCTCGGTGAGGCTGACGTCGGGCGCAAACTTCACGTAGATGGTGCCGACGCTGTCGTTGATGACCTGGCTGCGCCCGACGATCCGGCCGCGGGCCGCACTCATGGGCAGCATCACAACGTCGTCCTGATCGCGCCCGAAGCTATTCTGACCCTTGCTCTCGAGGACGCCGACGACCTGGAACGGCACGTTCTTGACCCGAATGGTCTGACCCACTGGTTCGCTGGTGCCGAACAGTTTTTCGACGACGGTGGTTCCGAGCAATGCCACGCGCGCCGCAGTCCGCGTTTCGTTGGGTGTAAACTCGCGACCGTTGATCACGGGCCAATCCCGTACGACATTGTACTGGTCGTGGACGCCGACGAAGTTCGTGCTCCAGTTCATATTGCCGCGCACGACCGGGCCGCTGCCTTGCAGCATGCCTGAGACCGCGACGACGCCTGTCGTTTTCTCGCGGATGGCCTGCATGTCGCGCTCCGACAGAGGCAGTCGAGAACCGGCGCCGCCTGAACGGCCGCCGACGCGCGAGGCGCCGGGAAAGACAACCAGCATGTTCGAGCCAAGCGACGCGATCTGGCGATCGACCTCGCTGCGTGCGCCAGAACCAACGGCGACCATCACGATCACCGATCCGACACCGATGATGATTCCGAGGGTCGTCAGGATCGATCGCAGCATATTGGCCCGCAGAGCCGTCAGCGCGATACGCAGGCTGTCGACGATGCTCATTCCGCGGCCCTCCCGAGATATCCCGGCTGTTGGAGGTCCTCGACGATGTTGCCGTCGCGGAATTGCACGCGGCGCTTGGCGTATTCGGCGACGTCGTGCTCGTGCGTCACGACGACGACGGTGATCCCTTCCGCGTTGAGCTGGCAGAACAACGCCATGATTTCTTCGGACGTCTTGCTGTCGAGCGCTCCGGTCGGCTCGTCGGCGAGCAGGAGCTTGGGGCTGTTGACGAGGGCGCGGGCGATCGCGACGCGCTGCTGTTGGCCACCCGAAAGCTGGCGCGGATAGTGGTCCATCCGATCGGCGAGGCCGACCTGCTGAAGACAGCGGCGTGCCCTCTCTTCGGCATCGTGCGGCTTGGGTATGGCGTACATCAACGGCAGCATCACCTGCCGCAACGCGGTCGTGCGCGGCAGCAGATTGAATTGCTGGAAGACGAATCCGATGGTGCGGTTGCGCAGGTTGGCGAGCGCGTCGGAAGACATTTCGGCGATATTGCGCCGGTCCAGTTCCATGGTCCCGGTGGACGGCACGTCGAGTGCGCCGATCAGGTTCATCATCGTCGACTTGCCGGAGCCGGACGGTCCCATGATGGCGACGAACTCGCCGAGCGCGATCGTCAGCGATACATCGTCGAGCGCGCGCACGGTCTGCTCGCCGACGCTGTAGACCTTCGAAATGCGCCGCGCTTCGATCAGCGTCGGAGAGCCGCGCTCTCCGGTTGTCGCCTCTCGATGTTCGACCGGGATGTCCATTGCAGGTCGCTAACTACCGCTTTGTCGTCGTCTGGCGTGCCCGAGTTACGACGCGATCGCCGGGCTTGAATCCACCACCCAAGAGCTCGACATATTGATCGTCGCTGATGCCAAGTCGCACCTGCCGGCGTTCGAGCTGCTGCTGGGCATTGAGCATCCAGACCGTTCCCATACGGGTCGACTTGCGGCCCTTGCGCCAGCGATCGAGCAGCGGCTTCTGCTCAGCCGTCAGCGTGGGTTCGATCGCCGCCTCGAGGCGTTCCATGAATCCGTTGCGTTGGCTCCGGTCCCCGCTCTCGGCGCCGCCCCCTTGGGGTTCGCCAGCGGGTTGCGCACCGCCCTGCTGCCGACTCGCCGCGCGCTCGGCCGCGAACTGCTGCATGGCGGCGACGAGCGTCGCGGTTTGCTCCTCGCTGAGCTTGAGGCTGGTCTTCAATTGCTCGACGACGCGCTGCGATCGCGCAGCGGCTTTCGCCGGATCGCGCATTTCCTGCGCAGCCGACTGGTCGCGTGGCTTGAAACGCAAGGCATCGTTGGCGACACGCATGATGCCCGCGCGCTTTGCCGTTTCGATCTGGACGTTGGCGGTCATGCCAGGAAACAGACGGCGATCGTCATTCCTGGCTTCGATGATAACGGTATAGGTGACGACATTCTGAAGCTCGATCGCGGCGAGGCGAACCTGCGTGACGACCCCTTCGAAGCGCTCTTCCGGATAAGCATCGACGACGAACTCGGCGGGGTTGCCTTCCTTGATCACGCCGACATCGGCTTCATTGACTTGGGCCTCGATCTGGATGCGGCGCAGGTCCTGGGCGATCTTGAAGAGTTCCGGCGCCTGCAGGCTCGCCGCGACCGTCTGGCCGATGTCGATCGTGCGCGAGATGACGGTGCCGTCGATCGGCGAGAGGATGCTGGTGCGTTCGAGGTCGATCTCTGCCACCCGCAGCGCCGCTTCCCGTTGGGAGATCGTTGCCTTGGCATTCTCGATCTGAGCGTCGATCACGGCGATCTCCGCGACTGCGACGTCGACATCACGGATCGCGGTGTCCAGCGTCGCGGTCGATGCGACACCTTTGTTCGCAAGCGTTTCCTGGCGTTCGAGGAGCCGCTTGGCGTTGCGCAGCATGGCTTCTGCCTTTGCGCGCGCGGCCTGTTGATTGAGAAGGCCGGCCTTGCCTGCCACAAGATCGGCCCGCGCCTGGGCGACCTTGGCGGCAAAGGTCTTGTCGTCGATCTGCGCCAGGAGGTCGCCTTCCTTGACCTCGCTGTTGAAGTCCACCTTCAGCAAGTCGATCCTGCCGGAAAGTTGGGATCCGATGCTGACCGTCACGACCGCGCGCACGGGGCCGGACGTGGACACAAGTCGGCGGATCTCGCCGCGGGTGATCTCGGATGTGTCGTAAGCGGTCGAGCCGTCAGCGGAGCGTCCGAAGCCCCAGCCGCCGACGGTCCAGCCGAGCGCCCAACTCGTTCCAGCCGCCGCGATCGCCAGCGGTACCGCGAGCGTGAAGAGATACTTGAAACGGCCTGCCATCAGCTTGACCCACACGAAACGGTTGCTTCGCCCCTTCGCAGGTCGGGCCCGGTGGCCGATCCTGCCTCAGCCGACGCCCGTATCGGCAAAATCCAAGCCGCTATGCGCGTGAGGGCGCGCGGAGCGGCCTATAACAGTCGGAACGCGCTAGGCACCTTAATTCCGTCGCGCGCGGGGCGCCCGCTTTTTCCGAGTCCACTCAATGAACCCCCGCTGAATGTGGCATTCAGGGCGAGTTCAAGCGCTTGGAACCATCGTGCGCCGACCCTGACGAACGGAAACTCCCCGGCATGACGGTTGAGGCGCGGAGCGCAGGGTCTCCGCGTCTCAATGCCGTAGGGTCAAGGTAAACGCGATCTCCGGGCTACGCGTGGTTGAAGACGCGCAGAGGGCGCAGCTCGCCCCGTTCGATCTCGCACAACGCAATCAGCGTACCCTTCGACAAGGCAAACGCTTCACCGCTCATGACCGGTGCGTCACGCCCACGCAACAGCACTGTCTGGCCGCGCGCCAGCCGCGCCGCGTCGGATTGCGAAACGGTCACCTCAAGCAATTCGGCGAGCGCGCTTTCGACGGGACGAAGCATGGTCTTGATCTCGATGCCGCCGTCTTCGAGGTTGGCTGCATCCTCGAGTTCGCTCATCGTAACCGCTTGCGCCTCCCGGAAGGGCCCGACGCGTGTGCGACGCAGCGCGATGACATGACCGAAGCAGCCGAGCGTGCGGCCCATGTCGCGGGCGATGGCGCGGACGTATGTGCCCCGGCCGCATTCGGCCTCGAACACCGACGTCAGCGGATCCGGCATGTCGACGAGTTCGAGCCGGTCGATCTGCACGGGACGCGCTTCGAGTTGGACAGTTTCACCCTGGCGCGCGAGATCGTAAGCGCGCTGGCCGTCGATCTTGATCGCCGAGAAGGCAGGCGGCGTCTGCATGACCTCGCCGATGAAGGACGGGAGGAGTGCCTCGATCGCATCACGCGGCGGCGAGACATCGCTGCGTTTGACGACCTGACCTTCCGCGTCGTCGGTATCGGTTTCGGCGCCCCACCGTACGGTGAAGCGATAGGATTTCTGGCCGTCGACCGCGTAAGGGACCGTTTTGGTCGCCTCGCCGAGCGCGATCGGCAGGATACCCGTGGCGAGTGGATCGAGCGTGCCGGCGTGGCCCGCCTTCTGCGCCTGGAACAGCCAGCGCACCTTGCCGACGGCTTGCGTCGACGTCATCCCGACGGGCTTGTCGAGGATGATCCAGCCATTGATGGGATTGCCCTTCTTGCGCCGTGCCAATTTATTTATTCCCCCTTCACGTCGCGTCGCACCCTGTCGCTGTCGAGAAGGCGATCGATGCGCGTCGCCTCCTCAAAACTCTGGTCCTCGCGGAAGAAGATCTCCGGCGCGTATTTCAGGTTCACGGCGCGGGCGACTTCACTACGGATGAATTTCTGGCTGCGCTTGAGCGCGGCGATCACCGGCGCGACGTCGTGGCCGCCGAGCGGCATCACATAGACGATGGCCCGCTTGAGGTCGGGCGACATGCGCACTTCGGGGATCGTGACGACGGCGCCTGCGAGTGTGTCGTCGTGGATATCACCGCGCGCCAGCAGTTCAGCCAATCGGTGGCGGATCAGCTCGCCGACACGGAGCATTCTCTGCGACGGTCCGCGCTGCGATGCGCCCTGAGCGGGGCCGCGCCCCGCGCTCGGTTTGTGCTTTGCCATTCATTCACCTGACGTCGGGTTCGGACCGGCGCCAGCTCCCAATTCAAAATGCCGAAAATGTCGAGGACGCAAAAGGCGGATGCACGCGATTGCGCATCCGCCCCGTATCGATGCCCCTCAGAGTGACCGGGCGATCGTCTCGACCTGGAAGCACTCGATCTCGTCGTCCTCGCGGATATCCTGGTAGTTGGCGAAGGCCATACCGCATTCCTGGCCAGCCGGGACCTCCTTCACATCATCCTTGAAGCGTTTGAGGATCGACAGCGTGCCTTCGTGGATGACCGTCTTGTCGCGCAGCAGGCGGACCTTGGCGCCGCGCTCGACCTTGCCTTCCGTGACGAGGCAGCCCGCGACCTTGCCCTGCTTCGAGATGTTGAAGACCTGCTTGATCGTGGCGTAGCCGAGGAAGACCTCCTTCTTTGTCGGTGCGAGCAGGCCGGACATGGCCGCCTTCACCTCGTCGACGAGGTCATAGATGATCGAGTAGTAGCGGATCTCGACGCCTTGCTGGTCGGCCGCAAGCTTCGCCTGCGCATTGGCGCGGACGTTGAAGCCGAGGATGACAGCCTTCGAGGCGTTGGCCAGGTTGATGTCGGACTCGGTGATGCTGCCGGCGCCCGAATGGACGATGCGAGCCATGACCTCGTCGTTGCCGACCTTGGCGAGCGCACCCATGATCGCTTCGACCGAGCCCTGCACGTCGCCTTTGACGACCAGCGGGAATTCCTTCCGGCCGGTGTCTTTGAGGCTCTGCATCATCTGCTCGAGCGTGCGTGGCGTACCGGCCGAGCCGAGCGTATCGCGCCGCTTGCGGATACGATAATCCGTGATTTCGCGGGCGCGAGCGTCGTTCTCGACGACGGCGAACTGGTCACCGGCTTCGGGCGCGAGATCAAAACCGAGCACCTCGACCGGCACCGACGGTCCCGCGCTCGGAATGTTATGTCCCTTGTCGTCGATCAGGGCGCGCACGCGGCCCCATGACGTGCCGGCAACGATCAGATCGCCGACCTTGATCGTGCCGCGCTGGACGAGCAGCGTGCCGACCGGGCCGCGACCGCGCTCGAGCTTGGCTTCGATGACGAAGCCGTCGGCGAGACGGTCCGGGTTTGCCTTGAGGTCGAGCAGTTCCGACTGCAGTGCGATGGCTTCGAGCAGCTTGTCGAGGTTGGTCCGCTTGATCGCCGAGACTTCGACCTCGAGCGTTTCACCCGACATGCTTTCGACGACGATCTCATGCTGCAGGAGTTCGGTGCGCACGCGATTCGGGTCGGCCTGCGGCTTGTCGATCTTGTTGATCGCAACAATGATCGGCACGCCGGCTGCCTTGGCATGATTGATCGCTTCGATCGTCTGCGGCATGACGCCGTCATCCGCCGCGACAACCAGCACGACGATGTCCGTCACCTTGGCACCGCGAGCACGCATTGCCGTGAACGCGGCATGGCCCGGCGTGTCGATGAAGGTGATCTTCTGGCCTTTTTCGGTCGACACCTGATAGGCGCCGATGTGCTGGGTGATGCCGCCGGCTTCGCCGCTTGCGACGTTGGCGTGGCGGATCGCATCGAGCAGCGACGTCTTGCCGTGGTCGACGTGGCCCATGATCGTGACGACGGGCGCGCGCGGCTGCAGGTTCTCACCGGTCTCATGGGCACCGATGAAGCCTTCTTCGACGTCGGCTTCGGAGACGCGCTTCGGCGTATGGCCGAATTCCTGGACGATCAACTCTGCGCTGTCGACGTCGATCACGTCGTTGATCTGGTGCATCGCGCCCTGCTTCATCAGGAAGCGAATGACGTCGACAGATTTCTCCGACATGCGGTTGGCGAGTTCCTGGATCGTGATGACCTCAGGGATGATCACTTCGCGCACGATCTTGTCGCGCGAAATCTGGATGCCGGACGCGCGCCGCGCATCACGCTCGCGCTTGCGGCGCAGCGAGGCGAGCGAGCGCTCGCGCTGCTCGTCGTTGAGCAGCTTGTCGACGGTCAGCTTGCCGCGTTCGCGACGCTCGTCGGCGACCTTGACCGGCGCGCGGGCCGGACCTTTGAGATTGCCGCCCTTCTTCTTGCGGTCATCGTCATCCGGCGTTTCGTCGGCGATCGGACGGCGCTTTGGAATCTGGCCATCCGGCGTCCGCCGCGCTTCGCCCGGCTTGCCGGTTTCGTCGCGTCCCGCCGGTGCACGTGCCTCTGCGGCCGCGCCGGCGCCGCCGGCGGCTGGCGCGCGTGACGGAGGCGTCTTCGGAGCTGGTGCAGTCCCCGCTGGCGATGTCGCCGGCGATTCCGACGCTGTTGGTGCGGCGGCGGCTTCGCCCGGTGCGGCCTCTGGCTCGCCTGTCGCGCCACGTTCCGCGGCTTCCTTGGCGCGCAACGCTTCCCGCTCGGCCTGCTGGCGCTCTTCCTCGGTCCGCTGCTTTGCGAGTTCCTCGGCGCGGACTTTTTCATCGAAGGCGGCCTGCTCGAGCGCTTTGCGACGCGCGTCGAGCTCGCCGGCGGAGAGATCGCCAAGGCGTGTGCCGCCAGCCTGACCGCCGGCACCGCCGGAGCGACCGCGTGTCTCTTCTTCCTGACCACCGGGCCCGGAAATCGTCCGACGCTTCTTGCGCTCGACGACGACCACGTTCTTGCGGCCGTGGCTGAAGCTCTGCTGGACGTGCCCCGAGGATTCGGTGCGCTTCAAGCTCAGCGGCTTGCGTGCGCCGGCCCCTTGGGCCTTGTCCCCGGTTTCTTTGGTCTCACTCATGCCTGATCCGATCTCGCCCTTGATCCTGGCTCACTACGCGGATGAGCGGAAGCCGGCGCACGATAGCGCTGCAACCGCTCAGCCTCGCGTGAAAACCTGGTGGCTGCACCGCCACGTGCCAGTGCAGCATGTACCACATTTGATCGCCCGATGGCCAAACTCAATTCGACTGATGACAGGCAATCGATGATGCGTGACTTCACGCCATTTTCCGGAATTGCGGCGCCAGATGCCGCCGTTGCGGTCGTAAGTCGACGGTCGAGCTTTTCGACGCCGTCGGCGGCCGCATCGCTGGCATGCAGGAGGAAGGCGCAGCCCCCCTTCTGAACGGCGATTTCGACCTTTGTGAAGCCCGTCGTCACGAGCCCGGCCTTGTTGGCGAGACTCAAGGATTCGATGACGCGCTTGACGAGGAGCTGTTCGATGAGGTCGGCAAGGCCGTCGGGCACGTTGACCGAACGCTTCAGGCTGCGCTGGAAGGCGCCTTTGCGAGCGGCTTCCGTGACAACAGCGCGGGTGCCCGTGAGCCACACACCCCGGCCGGGTAAACGGCGCCCGACATCGGGGACGATGGTCCCGTCGGGGCCGGCAACAAAGCGCAGACCGTCCTCGGGCGTCAGCGGCTCGCGCGTGAGCGCACAGGTACGCTCGGCGACCGCCTCATCGGCGGCGCCAGCTTCCGTGTCGCGCTCTCGTGCGTTGACACCCATACCCGGTCTGATCGCTCCTTGGACATGTCCGGACTACGTCTTCGCAGGGGCATCAGCCCCGGCGTCGGCGGTTTCCGGAGTGGCTTCTTCTTCAGCGGCGGCCTCTGGCGGTGCGATGTCCTCTGCCGTGATCCAGCCGGCTTCGACACGGGCGCCGAGGATCATTGCCTCGGCGTCCTTGCGGGTGATTTCCATGCCGTCGAAAGCGCCCTTGTGCTTGGTCGCTTCGCCGTCTTTCTCCTTCTTGCGTTCGGTCCAGCCGACCAAGTCGTCGGTCGCGCAATCCGCGAGATCCTCGACCGTCTTGATGCCGGCCTGGCCGAGCGCGACCATGATCGCGGTCGTTACGCCATCGATCTTGGCGAGGTCGTCCGACACACCGAGTTCGATGCGTTTCGCATCCCGCTCGGCTTCGAGCTTGGCCAGGTATTCGCGGGCACGAGTCTGGATCTCGACGGCGGTATCCTCGTCGAAGCCCTCGATGTGGGCGATTTCGGCGGGATCGACGAACGCGACTTCTTCGGCTGACGCAAAGCCCTCGGTGGCGAGGAGCTGCGCGATGACTTCATCGACGTCGAGCGCTTCCATGAAGATCTGCGACCGCTCCGTGAATTCCTTCTGGCGGCGCTCGCTCTCTTCCTGGTCGGTGAGGATGTCGATATCCCAGCCCGTGAGCTGCGAGGCGAGCCGCACGTTCTGGCCGCGACGGCCGATCGCCAGCGAAAGCTGGCTTTCCGCGACAACGACCTCGATACGGTTGGAATCCTCGTCGAGCACAACCTTGGAGACTTCGGCCGGCGCCAGCGCGTTGACGACAAGGGTCGCCGCGTCGCTGTTCTCGGGATACTGGATGATGTCGACCTTCTCGCCCTGCAATTCGGCGACGACGGCCTGCACCCGCTGGCCGCGCATGCCGACGCAGGCGCCGACCGGGTCGATCGACTTGTCGCGTGAAATCACCGCGATCTTCGCACGAGACCCAGGGTCGCGAGCGACCGCCATGATCCGCACAATGCCGTCGTAAATTTCCGGAACTTCCATGGCGAACAGCTTCGCCATGAACTCGGGGCGAGTGCGCGAGAGAAAGATCTGGGGGCCGCGCTGCTCGCGGCGCACGTCGTAGATGTAGGCGCGAATGCGATCGCCGAGGCGGACGTTCTCGCGTGGGATCATTTCGTCGCGACGGATGATGCCTTCCGCGCGGCCGAGATCGACGATGACGTTGCCGTATTCGACGCGCTTGACGGTGCCGTTGACGATTTCGCCGATGCGGTCCTTGTATTCGCTGTGCTGGCGCTCGCGCTCAGCCTCGCGAACCTTCTGGACGATCACCTGCTTGGCGTTCTGCGCGGCGACGCGGCCGAATTCGAGCGGTGGCAGCTTGTCGATGAACGTGTCACCGACCACGGCGTCGGGCTTGCGCTTCTTCGCGTCCGCGACAGTGATCTGCTGATTGTCGTTCTCGACCTCGTCAGCGACCGTCACGACGCGCGTAAGATGCGTCTCGCCGGTGCGCGGATCGATCTCGCAGCGAATGTCGTTCTCGGCGCCGTAGCGCGCCTTGGCGCCTTTTTGCAGCGCCTCTTCCATCGCCTGGATGACGATTTTGCGATCGATCGATTTCTCACGTGCGAGAGCGTCTGCGATCTGCAGCAACTCCAAACGGTTCGCACTGATGCCTGCCTGAGCCATGCCTTGGCACCCTCACTTCATCTTGCTGGCGTCAACTTGCTTCGTATTCTTGGCCTGCCCTTTTGGGGACCGGCCACCACGTGGTTTGCCGGGCTTACCGGCTTTTGTTTCCGCGTCGTTGGCGCCGCCACCCTTGGCGCGCCGCAGTGCGTCTCGAACCAATTCATCCGTCAGAACCAGCTTCGCGGATCCGATCAGCGCGACGGGCAGGCCGATGATCTGCTTGCCATGTTCGCTGTCTTCGATCTCGATCCGCGCCTCGCCGTCCTCGTATCCTTCGATCTCGCCGCGAAACCGCTTGCGGCCCGAAATCGCTTCCTTGAGCTCGATCTTGACCTCGTAGCCCGCCCACCGTTCGAAATCGGCGGGCCGTACCAGCGGACGATCGATGCCGGGAGAAGAAACCTGCAACCGATATGCGCCTTCCACCGGGTCGTGAACATCGAGCAGCGGCGAAATAGCGTGCGACACGGCTTCGCAGTCTTCAACCGCCATGCTGCCGTCCACGCGTTCCGCCATGATTTCCAGGATTGCGTCGTTGCCGCCCATCAAGCGGACCAGCACGAGGCGATAGCCCATGCTTTCGAGAACCGGCTCTATAAGGGCCGCAACACGCGCAGCCACGCCGATCTCACCAACAAAACGCGTTTCATCTCCCGGACCGCTCAAGCGCTCCATCCGTGCCCGGCTGTCATTTACGATTGTGCTCTACCGAAATCCCAAAACAAAAAGAGCGGACCCAACGGGCCCACTCTCAGAGTTGAGATGATCATGAGCAATCACAAGATAGCGAGCCTTCGAGCGCCTTGCAAGTGCCTTTTGCGGGGTTGTCCGGCGCAGTGCCGGGAAACCGCGCAGGGCCACGGACTTAGAATGGCTCCCGGCGCCGGTCGGGATGCAGGGTTTAGCGCCCGAGTGCCGTTCAACCGTTCTTGAAATTGGGTTTACGCTTCTCGACGAAAGCGGTCATGCCCTCTTTCTGGTCCTCGGTCGCGAACATGGCGTGGAATACGCGGCGTTCGAAGCGAATGCCTTCCGTGAGCGTCGTCTC
>LNEA01000617.1 GCA_001464855.1 Rhizobiales bacterium Ga0077530 | reverse complement strand
ATGGCGCTGGTCGATGAGGTCGAGCAGTCGACCCGGCGTTGCGACCAAAATGTCGACGCCACGGCCGATCGCGTTGACCTGCGGGCGCTGGCCGACGCCGCCATAGATGACGGTGTGCGACAGATTCATATTGCGGCCGTAGACGGCGATGCTCTCGCCGATCTGGATCGCAAGTTCACGCGTCGGCGCCAGGATCAGGGCGCGCGGTGAGCCCGGATAGGCCCGACCACCTTCGGCGGCAAGCCGATGCAGCATCGGCAGCACGAACGCGGCTGTCTTGCCGGTGCCGGTTTCGGCGAGGCCGAGGAGATCACGTCCCTCGAGCAGGACGGGAATGGATTGTGCCTGGATCGGGGTGGGCGTGGTGTACTGCGCGTCATTCAATGCACGCAGGAGTGGCTCGGCGAGGCCGAGCTCAGCAAAAGTAGTCGTCGTCACGGAGGTATATAGCTTTCTGCGCCACCCTCGGGGCACGCGGCCAACCGACAGGGCGTTCTAGGGTTCGATGAACGCCCCGGAGAGAACACTGTACGCTTCGCCTGAGTTCATGCGGAACTATGGGTGCGAAGCAGCAGAGCGCTTGGCGCGCTCACGGGACGACACCGCACATATGGGTGATTTGGCCTCCCCCGTCAATCCTTTTCGCAGGTGCAGCAAATTTGACGCACAACTTGATTTACCGGCGATTTCTACCAAGCAAGACCCGTTTGGGCCGCGATCGGCGGGGCCGGGTGGCCGTCGAAAAGGCGCGCCAAGGCGGACTCGTCGAAGCCTTTGGCGCCCTCGACATGGAGTGCGCTGGCGATGAAAACGGCACGTAGTCCGGCAGCGGCCGCGCCCGCGATGTCGGTCTTGATACCGTCGCCAATCGCGAGGATGCGGGCAGTCTCGACGGCACCGCCGCGGGCCTCGGCGATGAGTTCGCGGGCACGAGCGTAGATGGGCGGATAGGGCTTGCCGGCGTAGGCGACCTCACCGCCGAGTGCGGCGTACGCCTCGGCAAGCGCGCCAGCGCAATAGATCAGCCGATGGCCGCGTTCGACGACGATGTCGGGATTGACGCAAATCATCGGAATGTTGCGCGCGCGGAGATCCGCCAGCAGCGCGCGGTAATCGTCGGGCGTTTCCTGCTCGTCCTCGACAAGGCCGGTGCAAACCACGACCGCCGCCTCGCCGACCGGCGCGAATTGGACATCGAGTCCCTCGAACGTGCCGAGATAACGATCAGGGCCGAGATGATGCACCGGGCGGCCGGCCCACGCCGAAATCAGCACCCGCGTCACATCACCCGAGGTCACGATGGCATCGTAGGCCGAACGTGGCACGCCCATGCTATCGAGGTGGAGCATGACCTCACTGCCCGGATTGGGCGCATTGCTGACCAGGACGACGGTGCCTCCGCCTAGGGGTTGATGCCATCGTGGAACACGCCCCAGATGTCACTGATCCATGCGTCGGATGTTGCCGCCAGAGGCGCGATCGAGCGCAGCAGCGAAATAGGCGGACCGGACGTGGCGGGCATCCCGTCTCCTCGATTTTAAGAACTGCAAAAGGGTGCCGCAGCCTTAGCGGAGGCCTCTGAGCCGATCAAGCCGCCACGGCGCACCGAGCATTGCGTCTCAGACGGCGCTCTGGGAGGGGCGCGCCTCAAGCGGCAGATTTAATCAGTGCGCGCCTCAAGCGGCGCTTGGCTGCCTCGCGACATGCTCGACCCTGAGCGGCCGCGGCGCGCCGAACAGCCGCCCCTGACCCAGCAGTGCCCCGAATCCGAGGACCTTGACCAACTGCCGCTCGTCGGCAATCCGGCCAACGATCATTGAGAACCCCAGCCGAGAGAGATAGCGGCAGAGATCGGCGGCAGGCACCTCGCCATGTGGTGCCGGCAGGCCGTCGAGGAACACCTGCGCATCGAGCCGCACGAAGTCGAAACCGCGCCGCTTGATGGCCTCGAAATCGACGTCCAGATCGACGACGTCGACGAGTGCATACCGCAGCCCCGTCTGCGCCATCGCAGCAAGCGCATCCCAGTGCGCTGGACCGAATGAACGCACCTCGCTCTGGGCAACCGACATGACGAGACGCGAGGCCAACGCCACATCAGGCGTGAGGGCACCGGCGAGCGCATCGTGGAACCCGCCATCGCGGAGCGACTCGGCCGACAGATCGGCGAACAGCGACGCATCGGCGCCGCGCGCGGCGAACTGGCCTGCGAGTTGGATCGATTCGGTGAATGTGTGAGCCTCGATGCGGGGCCCAAGTCCCGTGCCGCGCATCACCTGGCCAAACTCGCGAGG
>LNEA01000616.1 GCA_001464855.1 Rhizobiales bacterium Ga0077530 | reverse complement strand
ATCCGGTTGCGGTAGGTGCCATCGCGGAACTCGGCGATCTTGGCCCGCATCGCACGCTCGGATTGGCCGCGGATCGCCGCCGACAGCGCACCCAGATCATCAAGGCCGTATTCATCCATGAAACCGAGGATCTCGCGGCCACCGACGTCGTTGCAACTGACGTTGGCCATGATGTCGCCCATGACCTGTTCAGGAACGCGCACGTTCGTCCGGATGATCTCGACGATCAGGTCGTTCAGGCGGCCGGCCTCATAGAGCTTGCAGATCGGCAGTCGCAAACCTTCCTGATAGACCTCGGTCGCGGACGAGCCGAAGCCGGTACCGCCGATGTCTGGGAGATGCGTGATGCTCACCGTGTAGGCGACAATGCGGCCCTTGCGGAAGACCGGTTTCATCATCGTGATGTCGAAGAGATGGCCCGTCCCGAGCCATGGATCGTTGGTGATGATGATGTCGCCGGGCTTGAGCGTCTCAGCCGGAAATCTCTTCAGCATGTGCCGCGCCGTGACGGGCGCGCTACCGATGAACGCAGGGATGCCGAACGTCCCTTGCGCGATTGAGTTGGTCTCCGCATCGAGCACCACGCACGAGAGGTCATAGCTCTCGTAGACGATGGTTGAAAACGAGCTGCGCACCAGCGTCGAGACGATTTCGTCCGTCAGCGAGACAAGACGATCCCACATGATGCCCAGGCTGACGGCATCGAACGGTGACGTGCTCATTTCGGGAACCTCGTTGTGTCGGACATCGCCTGAATGTGCTCGATGCTCACTGCGACAGCTCCGCGATCAGGTTGAAATGCGCGTCGACCGTCACGGAATCGCCAGCGCCGATGACGCAGGTACTTTCGCGCTCCTCGATCAGCGCCGGCCCCTTGATGACAACACCAGGCGTGAGTGCGTACCGATCGTAGACGCGCCAGTCGGCGAGACCGCCGACGCTGGGATCATAGGCCTTTCGCGTGCCCTTCAGGGCTTGCGCGCCCGCGGCACCACCGGCAACACTGTAACCGCTCGCAAGCTCCGGCGTCGGCCCAACCGCCTCGACCTTCCAATTCACAATCTCAACCGGCTCATCGAGCCGCAGCGTGTACGTTTGCTCGTAAACGGCACCGAACAGCTCGCCAAGTTCGCTGAAGACGTCGCCGACATTGTTCGCGCGCGCAGGCAGCGTCACCTCAATCTGGTGCCCTTGCCCCTGGTAGCGCATGTCGAGCCGGCGCACGATGCGAATGTCGGCATCCGCCACGCCCGCGCGATGGAGATAGCCGAGCGCTTCGCTCTCCAGCTCAGCGAAGGTTGCGGCAAACGCTTCCGCAGTCATGTCATCGACGTGGATGTAGCGCGAGCGCGCGACCTCGAACGCCAGCGGACTGACCAGCAGCCCGAGCGCCGACATGACGCCAGCGCCGACCGGCAAGATGACGCGAGGGATCTTCAGCTTGCGCGCCACCGACACCGCATGGAGCGGACCGGATCCGCCGAAGCCGACCATGCTGCTGTTGCGGTAGTCGAAGCCGCGCTCCGTCGCGTGAATGCGGAACGCCCGCGCGACGTCCTCGCAGATGATGTCGTGAATGCCCCATGCCGCCCGCAACGTCTCAAGGCCGAGCGGCTTGCCGACGCCTTCCGCGATGGCGTTTTCCGCCGCCGTCTTGTCGAGCCGCATTTTGCCGCCAAGGAAGAACCCTGCGTCGAGATATCCGAGCACGAGATTGGCATCCGTCAGCGTTGGCTTCGTGCCACCCTGGCCGTAGCAGGCTGGCCCCGGCATGGCGCCGGCACTGCGCGGCCCGACGCGCAAAAGGCCGCGATCGTCGACCTCCGCGATCGAACCGCCGCCCGCGCCGATCTCGATCATGTCGATGACCGGAATGCGCACGGGCAGGCCGCTGCCCTGGCGAAACTCGTGCACACGCGCGACTTCCATCGCGTATTTTTTGACGGCCTCGCCGCCGAGCACCAGTGCGCCTTTCGCGGTCGTTCCGCCCATATCGAAGGAAAGCAGATTGGGCAACTTCAACGCGCGGCCGTGATAGGCGCTCATCAGGGCACCGGCAGCGGGACCGGATTCGAGGGCGCGGACCGGAAAGCGGCGCGCCGCGTCGGTCGTCAGCATGCCGCCGCTCGATGCCATGATGTAGAGCCGGCCGGAGAAGCCGACGCCCGCGAGCCCGTCCTCCAGTCGCTTTACATAACGGTCAAACATCGGCTGGGTGAAAGCGTTGACCGTTGTCGTCGTCCAGCGCTCGAACTCGCGCATGTTGGGGAAGACGTCGGCCGAGGTCGAGACCGCAAGATCGGGCGCGTGTTCGCGCAGGATTTCGGCGGCACGGCGCTCATGCGCTGGATTGGCGTAGGAATGCAGGAAGCACACCGCCACCGCCTTGACGTCCAATTCGCGGAACCGCTTTGCGGCCGCGACGACGCCAGCCTCGTCGAGCGCCCGCTCGGCGCTGCCGTCGTAGCGCACCCGCTCATCGACCTCGATCCGCAGCCGCCGCGGGACCAATGGCGGCGGATACTTGATGCGCAGGTCGAACAAATCGTAGCGACGCTCCGGCCCCATATCCATGATGTCGCCGAAGCCGTTGGTCACGAGCATACCGGTGACCGCACCACGACGCTCGATCACCGCGTTGGTGACGAGCGTCGTGCCATGAACGATATCGGCCACCTCGCCGATCGCAATACCGTTGTCGCGCGCCATCTCCGCGACGCCATCCAGCACCGCGACAGACGGATCCTGCGGCGTAGTGAGCCGCTTGTGGATCGCGATCCGGCCGCCGTCCGAGGCATAAAGCGCAAAGTCAGTAAACGTGCCGCCGATATCGACGCCGATCCGATACATTCAGGGCCACCCAGTTGCTCATTCGTCGGCCACTTTGTGGCACGCCCCGGGCCAAGAGGGAACAACCCGCAAGTCACACGCAGCGCCGGGCGGCCATGCGGGACGCGCCGCCGTCCGAGGATCAACACGCTCTTGCCATGCTGAAGCGATAGCTGGCAGATATTGCTGCTTGTCTATATGAAGCTCGTCGCGGCACTCGGGAGGGGGTTGTCATGCGGTGGTTGATGGTTTGGTTCGTGGCGCTTGCTGCGGTCGGCTGGCACTTGCCTGCGGCGAACGCCGAAACGCGAGTCGCGCTGGTCGTCGGCAATGGCGCCTATCGATCGACCACGCCCCTTTCCAACCCGCTCAACGATGCCCGCGACATGGCCGCTGCTTTGAAGGCTGCGGGCTTCACCGTGGTCGAGGCCCTGGACGCCGGCAAACCGCAGTTCGACAGCGCGCTGAGGACTTTTGCCGACAAGCTGACGAACGCGGATATCGCGCTGTTCTTCTATGCCGGGCATGGCCTGCAGGTCGGTTCGCAGAACTATCTGGTCCCCATCGACGCCAAGCTTGACCGCGAGCGCGATCTCGAATTCGAAGCCGTGAAGCTGGACTTCGTGCTGCGGCAAATGGAAATCGACCGCGAGGGGCGCACCAGCATCGTGATCCTCGACGCCTGTCGCGACAATCCACTGTCGCGCAATCTGGCTCGATCGATGGGCACGCGCTCGACGTCGATCGGCAAAGGCCTCGCGGCCGCGTCGACGGGCCTCGGGACCTTCATCGTCTACTCGACGCAGCCGGGGAACGTGGCGCTCGATGGCGACGGGCGCAATTCACCATTCACCACGGCGCTGGTGCGGCATATGAGCGTCAAAGGCCGCAACCTGCCGGCGATGATGATCGAGGTGCGCAAGGACGTCGTCTCGGCGACCGGCGGCAAGCAGGTGCCCTGGGATCATTCGGCGCTGACCACCGACTTCTTCTTCCTACCGGACGGCGGCCCTCGCCCGGCGGGCACCTCGGCATCGGCCCCCAATCCCGAGGTTGCGGCGCTTCAGGAGCGCCTCAAGAAGCTCGAAGAGGACGCGCGCCAGCGATCGGCAGCCGCTACGCCGCCTCCGCCGCCGGCAAGTTCGACGATCCCCCCGGTGACGCCCCGCTCACGCGTGGATCAGCGCCCCGTGACCTTTTCGCTGGATGAGAATGTCCGCATTGATGGGCTGAAGATCAGCGAGCGGCGCGAACCCAATCCTGCAGCGTGCCGCGAGGCCTGCGAAGGCGAAGAATACTGCATCGCCTTCCAGCATGGCCGGCGCTCGCCGGTGATGGGACAGTGCCAGCTCTTTTCGAGGGTCGAAGCCCGCTCGGAAGACCCTGCATGGCGATCGGGGGTGCGGAATGACGCCCGCTTACCCCCATCCGAGGGCGCACCACTGTCGTCGCTGGTCGGCCGCTTGCCGGCGAAGCTGAATGCGCTGCTGAGCCGCCAGGAGCACGGCTTCGACATCTACGAGGGCGTGGCGCTGGCCGG
>LNEA01000615.1 GCA_001464855.1 Rhizobiales bacterium Ga0077530 | reverse complement strand
CTACGGCAGCGGCAGCGTCTCGTGCTCGCGCAGCTTGGCGCCGGTCATGTTGTCGACTTCGACGAGGCGCACACGGAAGCCCCACAGCCGCGCGACGTGCATGAGCGTGCGGTCGCACTCGTCCTTGTCGAGCAGGATACCGTCGCGCACGAAATGCGTCAGCACCAGTCTCCGACTGCCCGACAGGTCCGCATCAGTGACCTGAATGTCGGGATCCTGCTGCGACACGTCGTACTGGCGTGCAAGCAGTCGGCGCACTTCGCGATAGCCCTGCTCGTCGTGGATCGCCTCGACGCGGACCGCGTGCTCATCGGACTTGTTGCGGATGTGGAACAGGCGGAAGTCGCGCATCACCTGCGGGCTCAGGAACTGATGGATGAAACTCTCGTCGCGGAAATTGGCCCATGCGTCCCGCAGCGTCTCCATCGGCTGGCCGTTGCCGGCAAAATCCGGGAACCACTTGCGATCTTCGTCGGTCGGCGAAAGGCAGATCCGCTTGATGTCCCGCATCATCGCAAAGCCGAGCGCGTACGGGTTGAAACCGGAGAAGCCGCGATCGGAAAACGCCGGCTGGTAGATCACCGCCGAGTGCATGTGCATGAACTCGAGCATTGAGCCATCGGTGACGAGGCCCTTATCATACATGCGGTTCATGATCTCGTAGTGGACGAAGGTCGCGCAGCCTTCGTTCATGACTTTGGTCTGGCGCTGCGGATAGAAATAGGTCGAGAGGACGCGCACGATGCGCAGCAGCTCGCGCTTCCATCCCGAGAGTTTCGGCGAATATTTCTCTAGGAAATAAAGGAGATTTTCTTCGGGTACGATCAGCGGACCCGCATCGACGACCGGTTCCTCGGCTTTGGCATCGGTTTTCGCCTGCGGCAGCGTGCGCCAAATCTCGTTGTAGATCTCGATCTCGTATTCGCGGCGCGCGATCTCGCGCTCGCGGGCCTTGGCGGGATCGAAGCGACGGCGCGGACTGGCGTTGCGGCTGACGCCCTGGTTCATCAGCGCATGCGCGGCGTCGAGCACGGATTCCACCGCCGAAACGCCGAAGCGCTCCTCGCAATCAGCAACGAATTTCTTCGCAAACGCCAGGTATTCGAGGATGGCGTCGGCCTGTGTCCATTGCTTGAACAGGTAGTTGTTCTTGAAGAAGTGATTGTGCCCCATCGCCGCGTGCGCGAGCACCAGGCACTGCATCGTCATGGAATTCTCTTCCATGATGTAGTTGATGCAGGGATCGGAGTTGATCACGATCTCGAAGGCGAGCGAACGCGCGCCCTTGCGATAGTACATCTCGTCGTGCGCGAACCTCTTGCCGAACGACCAGTGCCGATACATGACCGGCATCCCGATCGAGGAATAGGCGTCGAGCATTTGCTCCGCCGTAATCACCTCGATCTGGTTCTTGTAAATGTCGAGGCCCATCTCGCCGATGCCGATCTCGGCAATCGCGTCGTAGGTATCGCGGATGAGGTCGAAGTTCCACTCGGGCCCGTCGAACAGCGGTTTCGCCGCTCGCACTGTTGGTGCCGCCGATTCAGCCATGTTCATGCGCGCCATCCTCAGCCGCCGGCTGCCGTGCTGGAAAACAGCTCGTGGAAAACCGGGAAGATCTCCGCCGGGCTCGTGACGCGACGCATCGCGAAGTGCCGGTTGCGATCTGCGATTTCCTTGTAGCCGTCCCACACGATCGTGTCACCGAAGCCGATCTGTTCGCTGACTTCGATGTAGGCGAAGTACTGGCAGGCGGGCAGCAGGCTGTGCTCGACGAGTTCGAGGCAGCGGCCCATGTCGTCGGGAATATTGTCGCCGTCGGAGGCTTGCGCCGCGTAGATGTTCCAGTCCTCCGGCGAATAGCGGTCGCGGACGATCCGGTCCATTTCCTCGAGCGCGGTCGAAATCACCGTGCCGCCCGTCTCGACGCCCCGGAAAAATGTCTCCTCGTCGACTTCGCTCGCGGTACTGGTGTGGCGCACGAAGACGACATCGACCTCGCGGTAATGGCGCGACAGGAACAGGTGCAGCAGCATGAAGAACCGCTTGGCGAGGTCCTTGAGCTGCTCGGTCATCGAGGCCGACGCGTCCATCAGACAGAACATCACCGCCTGAGTCGCCGGTCTCGGCACGCGCTCGGTACGGTTGTACTGAAGGTCGATCGGATCGACATAGGCGATCGTACGTCGCAACCGGAGCAACCGCTCGAGCTGAGCCTTGAGCTCTGCGATCCGTACGTCGTCTCGCGGCGTATCGCTTTCCGCTTCGGTAAGCATCTTTTCAAGAAGCAGAAGGTCCGCGTCCTTGGGCCGGCGCAACGCAATCCGGCGCGCGAGCGAGCGGCGCATCGTGCGCACGCGATTGAGCTTGGCCGGCGGGCCGTCGGTCGTATAGCCGGCACGTTGCAGCACCGGCGTCTTGAGATCTTTGATGCGCGTCTTGATCAGGTTGGGAAGTTTTAAGTCCTCGAAGAACAGCTCGAGGAATTCGTCCTTCGACAGAGTGAAGACGAAATCGTCTTGGCCCTCGCCATCGGCGCTCGCCTGTCCGCCACCTCCGCCACCGCCGCCGCCTTGCGGCTTCGGGATCAGATCGCCGACGCGATACTCCTTGTTTCCCGGCAGCACCATATCGCGGTTGCCGGAATCACGGCTGTGGGAGAACGAGGGCTCACGCACGCTCTTCGAGCGGATCGTGATCTTTTCGGAGCCCTCGACCTCGGTCACCTTGCGCTTCTTCAGCGCGTCCTTCACCGCCTCGCGAATGTCAGCCTTCGCGCGACGCACGAAGCGCTGACGATTGCCGAGACTCTTCGACTTCGGGTTGAGCCGGCGATCAACGATGTTCATTCACTCACCCCCGGCCCGAATTGACAGCGGATCAGCTCGACTTCTTCACCCGCATGTACCATTCGACGAGACGGCGGACCTGCCGTGGCGTGTATTTGCGCGAGACCATCCGGTCGACGAACTCATGGTGCTTCTTTTCGGCGTCGCTGTCTTTCTTGGCGCCGAAGCTGATCACCGGCAACAGATCCTCGACCTGGCTGAACATGCGCCGCTCGATGACATCGCGGATCTTCTCGTAGCTCGTCCAATCCGGATTCTTGCCGCCATTGCGCGCCCGCGCCCGAAGCGAGAACTTGACCACCTCGTAGCGGAAATCCTTCGGGTTGGCGATGCCAGCCGGCTTCTCGATCTTGGACAACTCCTGATCGAGCAGCTCGCGGCTCATGAGCTGGCCCGTGTCGGCGTCCTTGAAGTCGTGGTCCTCGATCCATGAGTCGGCATACGCGACGTAGCGGTCGAACAGGTTCTGGCCGTAGTCATTGTACGATTCGAGATACGCCTTCTGGATCTCGTTGCCGATGAACTCGGCATAGCGTGGCGCGAGTTCTTCCTTGATGAACTCGAGGTAGCGCTGCTCCGCTTCCTCCGGCATCTGCTCGCGCTTGATCGACTGCTCGAGCACATACATGAGGTGGACGGGATCGGCGCTGATCTCGTGACTGTCGAAGTTGAAGGTCTCCGACAGGATCTTGTAGGCGAACCGCGTCGAGGCGCCGTCCATGCCCTCGGTCACGCCCGCGGCGTCGCGGTACTCCTGCATCGTGCGCGCGTGCGGGTCGGTGTCCTTGAGGCTTTCGCCGTCGTAGACGCGCATCTTGGAGAAGAGCTGCGAATTCTCGTGCTCCTTGAGGCGCGAGAGGACTGAGAACTGCGCCAGCATGTCGAGCGTGCCGGGCGCGCACGAAGCCTCGGAGAGTTCGCTCGAATTGAGCAACTTCTCGTAGATCTTGCGCTCCTCGGTGACGCGCAGGCAGTACGGCACCTTGATGACGCAGATACGGTCGAGGAAGGCTTCGTTGGTGCGATTGGCGCGGAAGCTCGTCCACTCGCTCTCGTTGGAATGCGCGATGATGATCCCCTGGTAGGGCATCGCGCCGACGTTCTCGGTGCCAACGTAGGTGCGATCCTGCGTCGCCGTCAGCAACGGATGCAGCATCTTCAGCGGCGCTTTGAACATCTCGACGAATTCGAGCAGGCCCTGCGTCGTGCGGTTGAGGCCGCCCGAGTAGGAATAGGCGTCGGCGTCGTTCTGGCCGAAGTGCTCGAGCTTGCGGATGTCGACCTTGCCGACCAGCGCCGAGATGTCCTGGTTGTTCTCGTCACCCGGCTCGGTCTTGGCAACGCAGATCTGGCGCAGCTTCGACGGGTACAGCTTGACGACCGTGAACTTCGAGATGTCGCCACCGAACTCGTCGAGGCGCTTCACTGCCCACGGCGAAATGAAGCCGTTGAGCACACGAAGAGGAATGCCGTATTTCTCTTCGAGATGCGGCCCCATCGTTTCAGGATTGAAGAGACCGAGCGGGCTCTCGAAGATCGGGCTGATCTCGTTGCCTGCCTTGAGCACGTAGATCGGGCAGACCTCCATGAGGTCCTTGAGCCGCTCGGCGAGCGATGACTTGCCGCCGCCAACGGGGCCGAGCAGATAGAGGATCTGCTTTCTCTCCTCGAGACCCTGAGCGGCGTGGCGGAAGTAGCCGACGATGCGCTCGATCGTGTCTTCGAGGCCGTAGAAATCCTTGAAGGCCGGATAGACCTTGATTGTCCGGTTCATGAAGATGCGGCCGAGGCGGGAATCATCCGCCGTGTTGACCATCACCGGTTCGCCGATCGCCTTGAGCATCCGCTCAGCCGGCGTGGCGTACATCGAGGGATCCTTACGGCACCCCTCGAGATAGTCCTTCAGAGGGATCACGACCTGCTTCTGCCGGTCGTAGCTCTGAGCGTAGAGGTCGAAGATCTCGCTGCGCGCTGCCATTGTTCTGCCCTACGGTTATTAGAGCCCAACGGGTACCCGACCCGCGATCCGTCGTTTAACGGAAGACCGCGTCAGGTCGGATCATTCGATTGCAAAGCGAAAGTATGGGCCATTTCACGATCATATTTGCGGCCCAGCCACCTGCACTTTGGTATTCTGTCGGCGCCATCAGTCATTCAACTGTGCGCCCACATCGCATTCACTCGCCCATTCCACTGTCGCATCGCAGCATAACGATACCGCATTGCACAATCGACACAAGTGTCGCATGAGCCACGCCCCGGACTTTCGAGCACCGCATCGCCACAACTATCAATCGGCGCTCGCGGAAAATGGAACAGAGCCAATGAGCTAACCCTTCCCGGGCGCCGTAAGCCTCCGCTGGAACACAATCGTTCATTCGAAACGTACGTGGGAAGCGGAACCCACATCATTCCATCGGAACAAATTGCATCCCAAACCAGCATTTTGCCAGTTGCAAATTCGTAATGTTCAAGGTGCCCGATTCTATTGCTCGCGACCGTCGTTTCCAACAGCGCATTTGCTTTAAGATCCTCTGTGTCATGAAGGTGACAGACGACGCCGTTTCAAAGCGAAATGCCGCACTACTCCGCATTTGCCTGTCGAATTGGCGTTGACGCAGCGTGAACGACTACGGCGTGTTTTCGTTCCGGGAATGTCGAGCAAGCGTAGCCAACGGCCGCGGACAGCTCAGAGTTCTTCGCCGAATCCGTCTTTGACCAAGGCAACCAGTGCCAGCATGGCTTCGCGCGCTTCCGCGCCCTCGGCGACAATGGTGATCGTCGTTCCCTGGCTCGCCGCGAGCGTCAGCAGGCCCATGATGGAAGTGCCGCCCACCGTCTGGCCATCGCGCGACACACGGATCTGGGCGGAAAAGCGCTCTGCGCACGTGACGAACTTTGCCGACGCGCGTGCGTGCAGGCCCTTCTTGTTGCGGATCATGACTTCCGCCCGGTGCGACCCTGCATTCGTCACGATGGCTGGCCCCTGCCGGACGCGTGATTTTGCATCAAGTGGTGCCCGAAAGCACCTGACTTGCAACGGAAATATACTTCCGCCCGGCTTCCTTGGCGAGATCGACGGCCTCGACCAGAGGACGGTCCTTGCGAACGCTCGCGAGCCGAATGAGCATCGGCAGGTTGACCCCTGCGATGACCTCGGCCCCCGTCGCCTCCATGACCGAAATCGCCATGTTCGAGGGCGTGCCCCCGAACATGTCAGTAAGGATGACGACACCGGCACCGCTGTCGGCACGGCCGACCGCCTCGATCAACTGCTGGCGGCGCTGCTCGACATCGTCGTCAGGGCCTATCGACAGGGTTTCGAGCTGCTGCTGAGGTCCGACGACGTGCTCGAGCGCCGCCTTGAACTCAGCCGCCAGTCCCGCGTGCGTGATGATGACCAG
Source organism: Rhizobiales bacterium Ga0077530 (assembly GCA_001464855.1). Classification (GTDB taxonomy): domain Bacteria; phylum Pseudomonadota; class Alphaproteobacteria; order Rhizobiales; family Hyphomicrobiaceae. Next base: position 6,170 of record LNEA01000615.1, on the reverse strand, counting down.
ACCGATCATCGCTTCTAACGCCTCCATTCGGTCCCGACGCCAGCAATCCTCGCGTCCATGCCCACCACGCTCGAAGCGCGGGGATGGAGCACGCGAGCATGATTGGCAAAGGCCGCCACGGGGCGCAAGCAAAACCCGTCGCAATGCACAAAAGTGCTCAATCGTGTCGCAGGTCGATCGCCTGCCATGGAACTATGTTACAGTACCGCCTTGCGAAATATGAGAGCCTGCCGGCACCGAGCGGTTCAGCGCGACGTTCCCGCGGCCGCTTCGGAGCGGTACCATGGCTGCTGCGCAAGGAACGCGCGCTCGGACGTGTCGTTCCCGTCGAGCGGCGCCGGGCCTGCATAGGTGACGCGCACCGTCGCGAGCCCCCGCGCCTGGAAATCGAGTTGGCGGGCCGCCTCGTGCGATAGATCGATGATGCGATTGCCCTTGAAGGGCCCGCGATTGTTGATGCGGACCATGATCGTGCGGCCGTTCACGGGATTGTGGACGTAGGCATAGGACGGCATCGGCAGCGTCTTATGTGCCGCTGTCAGCAGGTGCATATCGTAGACTTCGCCATTGGCGGTCGGTCCGCCGTGGAAGCCATCGCCGTACCACGAAGCGATGCCGGTCTCGTCATAGTTCGGATTCTCGGCCGGCACGTAGGTCTTGCCGGCGACCGTGTAGGGCTTGCCGATCTTGTAGATGCCGCGTGAGGGCAGCGATCGAGACGCGATCGGTGATCGCGTGCCCGACGCGCGCGGCCCCCGCCCGGCACACCCGTCCGGCGCATCCAATCGCGGCGAGCCCCACTTGGTAAGGCACGGGTCGCGCATGGGCGGACCTGATGGCGTCGGCGGTGTCAGGGTCTGCATGGACGGCGCCATCGGCGTGTACGAACCAGACGGTTCAGCCGCCGTCGTGGGCGGCGCTGTCATCGGGACAAGAGATGTCGACGGCTCTGTCGTCGTCCGCCAGTTCGCTGTGGGCGCATCTTCACGCGCGCAGGCGCCCAACACGAACGCGGCGAGAAGGGTCACGATGCGGCCGGAGGTGCGGGCAACGCGCCCAATATCCCATCCGGTCGCCCGACCCGCGTCGCCGACCACGCTCACTCGGTGCATGGAGCTCCAAGGACTCAAAACCGATCAGCAACATGCCGACCAGTGAATTGCGCATGCTCAGTGATTCGCACGCTCGGCGCAAGCTTATGCTCAGTGGGTCCAATCACATCTCGGCCGCGCCTGCCGGCGCCTCACACCGCCGCCAACGCCTTGTCGAGATCGGCGATGATGTCGGCCTTGTCCTCGATGCCGATCGAGAGCCGCACCACGTCGTCGCCGGCACCGGCTGCCGCGCGCTCCTCCTTGCTGAGCTGGCTGTGCGTCGTCGATGCCGGATGAATGACGAGGCTGCGCACGTCGCCGATGTTGGCGAGATGTGAGAACAGTTCGAGCCCCGCGACGAACTTGACGCCCGCCTCGTAGCCACCCTTGAGGCCGAACGTGAACACGGCGCCTGCACCCTTGGGCGAGATCTTCTTCTGCAGTGCGTTGTAGGGGTTGTCGGGCAGCCCCGCGTAGTTGACCCAGGCAACTTTGGGATGGCGCGAAAGGTGCTCGGCGGCGGCCTGCGCGTTGTCGCAATGCTGGCGCATCCGCAGCGGCAGCGTTTCCATCCCGGTCGTGATCAGGAACGCGTTGAACGGCGCGATCGCCGGGCCGATGTCGCGCAATCCCATCACGCGCGCCGCGATGGCGAAAGCGAAATTGCCGAACGTCTCGGCCAGCACCATGCCGTTGTAGCTCGCGTTCGGTGCCGTGAGCGTCGGATAGCGGTTGCCCGCCTTGATCCAGTCGAAGGTGCCGCAGTCGACCAGGATGCCGCCGATCGAGTTGCCGTGGCCGCCGAGGAATTTGGTCGCCGAATGGACGATGATGTCGGCGCCGTGATCCTTCGGCTTTACGAGGTACGGCGTCGCCAGCGTGTTGTCGACGATGAGCGGGATGCCATGCTTCTTCGCAATCGCGCCGATCGCGGCGAGATCGACGATGACGCCGCCCGGATTGGCGATGCTTTCACAGAACAGCGCCTTGGTCTTCGGCGTGATCGCTTTTTCGAACGTCTCGGGCTTCGTCGAGTCCGCCCAGATGACGTTCCAGTTGAACTTCTTGAACGAGTGATTGAACTGATTGATCGAGCCGCCATAGAGCTGGCGGCCGGCAACGAACTCGTCGCCCGATTCGAGCAGCGTATGGAATGCGAGGAACTGCGCAGCATGGCCCGAGGCGACGGCGAGCGCCGCGGTGGCGCCTTCGAGCGCGGCGACGCGCTGTTCGAGGACTGCCTGCGTCGGATTGCCGATGCGCGTATAGATGTTACCGAACGCCTGCAGGCCGAACAGGGACGCGGCGTGGTCGGCGTCGTTGAAGACGAATGACGTCGTCTGGTAGATCGGCGTCACGCGGGCACCGGTCGACGGATCGGGCGTTGCGCCGGCATGGACTGCCAGCGTCGCGAAGGCCGGGCTCTTCGTCTGGTCTGTCATTGGGCGGTCTCCCTATCGTTTGGTTCTTGCTCTTGCGGGCCTCAGTTGAAACTGATCGGGCCCGCTGCCGTCAATCGCGAAGTCGTTGAAAGCCCCTCACACGCTATCATAAGGCTTCTGCCGCGCAGTTGGGCCAATCTTCCGTCTAAGCTATGCTCGGGTTGAAATTGGGTCGTGGCGGAGGCGTCGAACGTGGACAAGGACAAGCTCTCGGCGTTGAGAACCAAATATGCCGATGCCAAGGGCGGTGACATCCACGACCCGGCCTTCGCCGCCGTGGCGGCGCAGGTTTTTTCGTCGCCCGACCGGCGCAAGTGGCCCTTCGCCGATCCGGCAACACTGCTCGCCGCTCCCTTCGCGCCGGATGCGTTGGTGACGGGCCTTCCCGGCCTCGACGTCGCGCTGGTTGGCGTGCCGATGGACCTCGGGGTCACCAACCGCGCGGGCGCGCGGCTCGGCCCCCGCGCCGTCCGCGGCGTTGAACGCATCGGCCCCTACGAGCACGCCCTGCGGGTGGCGCCCATGGGGTCGCTCACCGTTGCCGACGTCGGCGATGTGCCGATGCAAAGCCGCTTCAGCCTCGATCAGTGTCACGCCGATATTGAAGCCTGCTATCATGGCATCAGAGCAGCCGGCGTCATTCCGCTGTCCGTTGGCGGCGATCATTCGATCACGCTGCCGATCTTGAAGGCACTCGGCCGCGACCGCCCGGTCGGCATGGTCCACATCGATGCCCATTGCGACACCGCCGGCGACTACGAGGGCGCCAAATTTCACCACGGCGGCCCCTTCCGCCGCGCCGTACTCGACGGCGTGCTCGATCCGGAGCGCGTGATCCAGATCGGCATCCGCGGTGGAGCGGAATACCTGTGGGAGTTCTCGTTCGAGAGCGGCATGACCGTCATCCACGCCGAGGAAGTCGACGCGATGGGCATCGCCGCCGTCATCGCCAAGGCGCGCGATGTAGTTGGTACGGGCCCGACCTACGTCTCCTTCGACGTCGACAGCCTCGACCCCGCGTTCGCGCCGGGCACCGGGACTCCAGAAGTGGGTGGCCTGATGCCGCGCGAAGCGTTGGCAATCCTGCGCGGACTTGCCGGCATCGACATCGTCGGCGGCGATGTTGTGGAGGTGGCGCCGCAGTACGATGCCAACACGACGACGGCACAGGTGGGCGCACAGATGCTGTTCGAGCTGCTATGCTTGGTGGCGCTGCGCAAGAGCGCGCGCGCCTGAGCGCTCTACATCAAACCGGCTTCCCGGATCTTCGCCTTCAGCGACTCGCGATCGTAAGGCTTCAGCACGTAGTCGTTCGCGCCCATCGTAATCGCGCGCGCCATCTCCATCTTGTCGTTCTCAGTGGCGCAAAAAAGGATATAGGGCCGCTTCTTCTTGAACACCGGCCGAAACGATTGCAGGAACTCCATGCCGCCCATGACAGGCATGTGCCAATCGAGCAGGATCATCTCGGGCATACCGAGTTCGCAGGCATCGAGTGCCTCTTGACCGTTCGCCACCTCTATCGCGTCGAAATCGAGATTATTCATGATGCGGCGGGCGACCTTGCGGATAACCTCGGAGTCCTCGACGATCAGACACGTTTTCATGCGTTCGATCCAAATAAGGCGCCAACCACGTCGCCGCGGTGGAATGCAGGAATCGCCGCAGCCCGGCAGCGGCGTGACGTCACTCTGAGGAACAACGGTTAACAATTTCCTGCGGATCGGGGCGCTGCCTCACATTAGGGCACTCCGCGCGCGAAACGTCGTAGATGCTGTGGCCGAACATGGAGTGCAACCTTGCGCGAAGCTGACTTGGTCGTGATGCGCGACAGCGCGCTGTGCCAGACCTGCGGCGCCTGTTGCGCGCATTCCCGCGAGTGGCCGCGCTTCACACTAGAGGACGATGCCGAGATCGACCGAATCCCCTCGGCGCTGATCGACGACAGCCAGGCGCGGATGCGATGCGACGGCGAGCGTTGCTCAGCGCTCAGCGGCGAAATCGGCGCGACGACAGCGTGCACGATTTACGATGTCCGTCCATTGGTGTGCCGCGACTGCCTGCCCGGCGACGACGCATGCTCGATTGCACGAATCGCACGCGGTATGGCGCCGGTCACGCCTTCGACGGTCCAGTGAGTCAGGCTTTGGCGGGGGGCGGCGCAGGCGGCGCAGGTGGTGGCGCAGCGGCCTTCTCGTCACCGGGAATCACGTAGCTGACCCCTTCCCATGGGCTCTCGAAATCGAAGTTCCGGAACTCCTGCGTCAGGCGCACCTTGTCATAGACGACGCGCTTCAGCTCGTCGTCGTAGCGAACCTCGACATAGCCCGAGAGCGGGAAGTCCTTCCTCAGCGGGTAGCCCTCGAACCCGTAGTCGGTCAGCAGGCGCCGCAGGTCCGGGTGCCCCGAGAACGGCATCCCATACATGTCGTAGGCTTCGCGCTCGTACCAGTTGGCAGCGGGGAACACATCGACCACGCTGGGCACCGGCGTGGTCTCGTCAGTCTCGAGCGTCACACGGACGCGCTGATTCTGGCGCACCGACAACAGGTGATAGACGACGTCGAAGCGGCGCTCGCGCTCTGGATAGTCGACACCGCAAAGGTCAATCAAGACTTCGAACTGGCAGCGCGAATTGTCCCGCAGGAACGTGAGTACCGGTACGATCTGTTCGCGCGGCACAACGATCGTCAACTCGCCGTGGGCCATGCGCGAGGCCACGAGCAAATCGCCGATGCCGGCGGCAATGTGCTCGTTCAGCTCGACCAACGCCTCGTCCGCGCTCTGCATCTCAATTCCTACCGCTCGATGGTGCCGGTGCGCCGGATCTTCTTCTGCAGCAGCAGAATGCCGTAGAGGAGCGCCTCCGCGGTCGGCGGGCATCCCGGCACATAGATATCGACCGGCACGATCCGATCGCAACCGCGCACAACGGCGTAGCTGTAGTGATAGTAGCCCCCGCCGTTCGCGCACGAACCCATCGAGATCACGTAGCGCGGCTCCGGCATCTGGTCGTAGACCTTGCGCAGCGCCGGCGCCATCTTGTTGGTCAGCGTGCCGGCGACGATCATCACGTCGGACTGGCGCGGCGATGCCCGCGGCGCAAAGCCGAAGCGCTCGACGTCGTAGCGCGGCATCGATGCCTGCATCATCTCGACGGCGCAGCACGCCAGGCCGAAGGTCATCCACATCAGCGAGCCGGTGCGCGCCCAGTTGATCAGGTCATCGGTGGTGGTGACAAGGAAGCCTTTGTCGGCAAGCTCGTTCGAAAGCTCGGTGAACCCACGGTCGCCGGGTTTCGCGATACCGCCACTGCCATCGCCTGGCCGATCGAAGAGGATAGGCCCTTGCGGTACGATCAATCCCATTCCAGCGCTCCTTTGCGCCACTCGTAGACGAAGCCAACGGTGAGGACGCCAAGAAACACCATCATCGACCAGAACCCGAAGGCGCCAACTTCCTTGAACGCAACCGCCCAAGGAAAGAGGAACGCGACCTCGAGGTCGAAGATGATGAAGAGAATGGCGACCAGATAAAAGCGCACGTCGAACTTCATGCGGGCGTCGTCGAAGGCATTGAAGCCGCACTCGTAGGCCGAAACCTTTTCGGGATCGGGATTGCGCACGGCAACCAG
>LNEA01000614.1 GCA_001464855.1 Rhizobiales bacterium Ga0077530 | reverse complement strand
CGGCGGCGTTTGCGGAAACAGCGGTGGTGGCGCTGGATCGGCGCTATCAGATCATCCGGGGGACGAAAGGTCCGGCGCGGGTCAGAGTGCGCTCGCAGGCCACGGAGGCGAACTAGCGCGGGATTTGTGGCCTATCCGTCGAGACGCACACTGAGGCCGGCGTCAGCCATGTGGCGTTTGGCTTCGCCGATTGTGTAGGTGCCGAAGTGGAAAATTGAGGCGGCGAGTACCGCGCTCGCGTGGCCATCGCGGACTCCGTCGACGAGGTGGTCGAGTGTGCCCACGCCACCGGACGCGATCACCGGCACGGTGACGGCATCGGCGATGGCGCGTGTCAGCGGCAGGTCGAAGCCGGCTTTGGTGCCATCGCGGTCCATCGACGTCAGCAGGATTTCGCCGGCACCCAGCGCCACGACTTCGCGCGCGTAGTCGATCGCATCGATGCCGGTTGGCTTGCGCCCACCGTGCGTAAAGATCTCCCAGCGGTCGGCGTCGCCGGGCGCGGAGACGCGCTTGGCGTCGATCGCGACGACGATACACTGGGCGCCGAATTTGTCCGCGCCCTCGGCGACGAACTCGCGACGGTTCACTGCGGCAGTGTTGATCGAGACCTTGTCGGCGCCGGCTTTGAGCAGGCGGCGAATATCATCGACCGTGCGCACGCCGCCGCCGACCGTGAGTGGCATGAAGCAGCGTTCTGCCGTCCGCTCGACGATGTCGAAGATGGTTTCGCGATTGTCCGAGCTGGCGGTGATGTCGAGGAAGCAAAGCTCGTCGGCGCCGGCAGCATCATAGGCGGCGGCGGCTTCGACGGGATCGCCGGCATCGATCAGGTCGACGAAGTTGATGCCTTTGACGACGCGACCGTCCTTGACGTCGAGGCAGGGGATGATGCGGATTTTGAGCATGGTTGATCCCGGCGGGTCGGCGTCAGTGCAACTTATCGGGCGGCACATCGCCGTCGCGCTCGCCGCGCGCAGCAATCGCGTCGTCGCCATCCTCGTCGGCGTCGGCATCGCCGCCCGGTACCGCGTAGCTGCCGGTCAGCCAGCGCGATAGATCGATGTCCGCGCACCGCTTCGAGCAGAACGGCCGGACCGCCGGGTCAACCGGCGCGCCGCAGATCGAGCAGCGGCCTTTCGGTGTGCGTTCGCTCATTCGGCCTCGCGTTCTCCGGCCTTGAGCCAATTGAAGTGGAGCGGGAAGCCTTCGCCTGTCAGAAGCGCCGTGACTTCGGTGAGCGGCAATCCCACGACATTCGTGTAGGAGCCGACGACCTTCTGGACGAAGCACCCGGCCAGTCCTTGGATCGCATAGCCGCCGGCCTTGCCGCGCCATTCGCGCGAGGCGAGATAGCTTTGGATGTCTTCGGTCGTGAGGCGCCGGAAGCGCACGCGCGTGTCGACGATCTTGATGCGCACGCGGTCGTCGGGGGCGATCAGGCAGACGCCGGTGAGCACGCGATGGGCACGACCCGATAGGAGTTTCAAGCAGGCGAGCGCTTCCTCGATGTCCTTCGGCTTGACGAGGATGCGCCGCCCTACCGCGACCACGGTGTCGGCGGCGAGGATGTAGGCGTCGGCGAGGTCGCTGTCGTTGGCGATCAGATCGCGCGCAGCTTCCGCTTTGGCGCGGCAGAGGCGCGTCACCAGCGTGCGCGGCATCTCGCCCTTGCGCGGCTCCTCGTCGATCGAGGCCGGGCGCAGCGCATCCGGCTCGATCCCGACCTGCGACAGCAGCATCAGTCGTCGCGGACTCCCGCTCGCCAAAACCAGCCGAGGGCGGAGATCGGCACGGCGTCCGACGGGCTTGTTGCGCGCGCGCAGGTGCCGCAGCGTTTCGCGCGCCGGCACAGCAGCGCTGGCGAACCTGGAGAACAGCCCTGTGCGTGTGGTCGTCATCGGCCCTCGTGAGGGTTCGGGTGGATGCCGCGGGACCCGGCTGCGCAACGCGTCATTGAACACCATGGCCACGGCCGAATGCGGAAATCAAGACGAGCGATCGGGAGGCCCGGTTCAGCGGCCTGATATACGCGTGAGAATGCGGCTCCACACGCGCGGTTCGGGTGCGGCTATTTCCGGCAGCCCGTAGATTGCCTGCGCCGCCTCGCGATCGAGCTGCCAGGTCGTGCCGTCGACCTCGTGGCCGCGCGCGACGCTCATGGTGCGCATGCGGCCGTTGGCCGCGAACGCCAGCTTCGACAGGATGCGGGCGGAAGCGGGGTTGTCGTTGAAGTTTGCTGACGTGAGCGACGTCAGCCGACCGTCGGTGAAGGCGTAGCGGACGACGGCACGAGCGGCCTCTGTGGCGAGGCCCTCGCCCCAGTACGATTGGCCGAGCCAGAATCCCAGTTCGCCGACACGCGGGCGATGGCAGAAATAGCCGACGCCGCCGATCAACTCACCATCGCGCTCGATGGCGAAACGGATCTCGCCGCGCGCCTGCCGCAGCCAGCGTCGGCACTGCCAGACGTGTAGCGGATGAGGGATGTCGCTGGTCATGCGGGCGACGTCGAGGGCGCCGGCGAGTGCCACAAAAGCGCTCGCGTCGCTGAGGCGAAAGGGCCGAAGCGTCAAGCGGTCGGTGTGGAGCACAGGCGTGGTTGCCATCGCCGGGCCGCTTCGATCGACGAGAGTGCGCGTAACGCGTCGAGGAGTGCCCGGCATGTCAGCCGGACACCAAACTCATTCAGCCGCTTCGGCCTTGTCCGGCAGAACCGAGATATAGGTCCGCTCGTTGCGCTTGGTGGCGAACTGGACCGTGCCGTCGACGACCGCAAAGATCGTGTGATCGGTGCCCATGCCGACGCCGGTACCGGGGTGCCACTTCGTGCCACGCTGGCGGCAGAGGATGTTCCCGGAGACGACGCGCTCGCCGCCGTACCTCTTGATGCCGAGCCGGCGGCCAGCGGTATCGCGGCCGTTGCGGGACGAGCCGCCTGCCTTTTTCTGTGCCATGACTTAAATCTCCTCGTTGTGCTGCACCGATCGCGCTCCGTGCCCCGCCGGTTGGCTGGGGCTGCGCGCTCAGGCGCCGATGATCTCGGTGATCTTGACGGTGGTCAGTTCCTGGCGATGGCCGCGCTTGCGACGCGAATTTTTGCGACGGCGCTTTTTGAAAGCGATGACCTTCGGGCCGCGACCCTGTTCGACGACCTCGGCCTTGACCATGGCACCGGATACAAGCGGCGCGCCGATCTTGAGGCTGGCTCCCTCGCCGCCGACCATCAGCACTTCGCCGAATTCCACTTTCGCACCGGCATCGCCCGCGATCTTCTCGATGACGAGATGACTGCGTACATCTTTGACTTCCTTATGTTATCCGCGTCCTTCGGCGGATCCGGGAGGCCCGGATCGCTTTGGCACCCAGCGTGCGCCCCGGCGGGGACGTGCGGGCAGGCCTCGAACAGCGCTTGAGCACGGCGGCCGAACGGCCCCGCGCGAAGCCTGTCTTATGTTGGAGCCCGCGCCGGCTGTCAATTGAAACGTCGCGGACGGCGGGTGCTCCGGACCTAGAACTGCTTGCGGTAGAAGATAAACCCGGTGTCATCAGCAACTTTGTCGTAGAGCCGGCGCGCGGTCGCGTTGGTCTCGTGGGTGTGCCAGTAGACGCGAGGGCTGCCGGCGCGGAGGGCTTCGTCGTAGACGGCCAGGATCAGGGCGCGTCCAACGCCTTTTCCGCGTGCGGCTGCGTTGGTGAAGAGGTCGTTGAGGTAGCAGACGAGATCGACGGTCGTCGTCGTGCGGTGATAGAGGTAGTGGACAAGGCCGAGAAGCTGACCGTCTTGCTCGGCGACGAGGGCGTGGACTGGTTCGCTGGCGTCGAAGAAGCGTTGCCAGGTCGTGCGCGTGATCTCGGGAGCCAGTGCGGTCGGGCCTGAGCGACCGTAGAAGGCGTTATAGCCATCCCACAGCGGCAACCACTGCTTGTAGTCCTCCGGCCGGACGGCGCGGACGATAAAGTTGGCCATTGGCGGCCTCGTAATGGAAACAGAGGTAGGCGGGCGCCGTACTAACGCGTCGGAACCGGAGCCTCGCCGCGGTAGTCGTAGAAGCCGCGCTGGGTTTTACGGCCGAGCCAGCCGGCTTCGACATATTTCACCAGAAGCGGGCACGGGCGATACTTCGTGTCAGCGAGCCCTTCGTAAAGCACCTGCATCACCGACAGACAGGTATCGAGGCCGATGAAGTCGGCGAGCTCGAGCGGACCCATCGGATGGTTGGCACCGAGCCGCATCGCCTTGTCAATCGCCTCGACGCCGCCGACGCCCTCGTAGAGCGTGTAGACGGCTTCGTTGATCATCGGCAGCAGGATGCGATTGACGATGAAGGCGGGAAAGTCCTCGGACACCGCGATCGTCTTGCCGAGGCTCTCGACGAACTGGCGTGTGTGGGAGAACGTCTCGTCCTCGGTGGCGATGCCGCGGATCAGCTCAACGAGCTGCATCACCGGCACCGGATTCATGAAGTGCATGCCGATGAAGCGCTCGGGCCGGTCGGTCGATGCGCCGAGCCGCGTAATCGAGATCGAGGACGTGTTGCTCGCGAGCATCGCGTCCTTCTTGAGATGCGGACACAGCTCGACGAAGATCTTCCGCTTGACGCTCTCGTCCTCGGTCGCCGCTTCGACAACCAGATCGGCATCGCCGAGGTCGGCGAATGACGTCGCAAAGCCGATCCGCTTGAGGCCCGCTTTCATGTCGGACTCGGTGATGAGGCCACGTCCGACCTGCCGGGTCATGTTGCGCTCGATCGTTCCGAGAGCCTTGTCGATCGCCTCTTTCTTCTGGTCGTTGAGGACGACGTTGTAGCCGGCGAGGGCGACGACATGGGCGATCCCGTTGCCCATCTGGCCGGCACCGATAATGCCGACCTTCTTGATGAAGTTCACGGGCGGCGCGGCGCTGGTCTTTTTGACTTTCACGGCAGTGTCCATGTCGCCCGTTCCTTAAGGTGTGTTGGGATCAGCGGCCGATCTTCGCAAGCTCTGCCTCGAGTTCGGGCAGTGCCGTGAAGAGGTCCGCGACGAGGCCGTAGTCGGCGACCTGGAAGATCGGCGCCTCCGCGTCCTTGTTGATCGCAACGATGACTTTGCTGTCCTTCATGCCGGCGAGATGCTGGATCGCGCCGGAAATGCCGACGGCGACGTAAAGCTCCGGCGCAACGACCTTGCCGGTCTGGCCGACCTGAAAATCGTTCGGCACAAAACCTGCGTCGACCGCGGCGCGCGAGGCGCCCATGGCCGCGCCGAGCTTGTCGGCGACAGGCTCGATGTACTTCTTGAAATTCTCGCCCGACTGCATCCCGCGACCGCCCGAGATGATGATGCGCGCCGAGGTGAGTTCGGGGCGATCGGACTTCGAGAGCTCGGCCTTGTCGAACGTCGAGATGCCGGCGGCAGCGGGCGCGGCTATCTTCTCGATCGCCGCCGAGCCACCATCGCCGACAGCCTGGAACGAGGCCGTGCGCACGGTAATGACCTTCTTCAGGTCTGCAGACTGCACGGTCTGGATCGCGTTGCCGGCGTAGATCGGCCGCTCGAACGTGTCGGGCGAGACGACTTTGATGATCTCGGAGATCTGCGCCACATCGAGCGCGGCGGCGACGCGGGGCAGCACGTTTTTGCCCGATGCGGTTGCCGGCGCGAGGATCGCGTCGTAGCTGCCGGCGAGGCCGACGATGAGCGGCGCGAGTTCCTCGGCAAGTTGGTTGGCGAGTTGCGGCGCATCGGCAACGAGCACCTTCGACGCGCCTTCGAGTTTCGCCGCGGCTTCCGCGGCGGCGCTACAGCCGGCGCCGGCGACGAGCACATGGACATCGCCGCCGATCGCTTTCGCGGCCGCCATGGCTTTCGCCGTCGACGCGCCCAGCGCGGTATTGTTGTGGTCGGCTACAAGCAGAACAGCCATCAGAGTACCCCCGCCTCATCTTTGAGCTTGGCAACCAGCTCGGCCGCGCTGCCAACTTTGACACCAGCCTTGCGGCCCGGTGGCTCCGTCGTCTTGATGACTTTCAGTCGGGGCGCGACGTCGACGCCGAGCTCGGCGGGCTTCTTGACGTCGAGTGGCTTCTTCTTGGCCTTCATGATGTTCGGAAGCGAGGCATAGCGCGGCTCGTTGAGACGCAGATCCGTCGTCACGATCGCAGGCATGTTCAGCTTGATGGTCTCGAGACCGCCGTCGACCTCGCGGGTCACCATGATCGAGCTGCCGTCGATCGCGATCTTGGATGCGAACGTACCTTGCGGCCAACCGAGCAATGCTGCGAGCATCTGGCCAGTCTGGTTGCTGTCGTCGTCGATCGCCTGTTTGCCGAGAATGACGAGGCCGGGGCTCTCCGAGTCGACGACGGCCTTGAGAAGCTTCGCGACGGCGAGCGGTTCGATGACATCGTCGCCGGTTTCGATGAGGATGCCACGGTCGGCGCCCATCGCGAGCGCGGTGCGGATCGTTTCCTGCGCTTTCGCCGGCCCGATCGACACAGCGATGATTTCAGTGGCGGCGCCCTTTTCCTTGAGGCGAATGGCTTCTTCGACGGCAATCTCGTCGAACGGATTCATCGACATCTTGACGTTCGCAAGCTCGACGCCCGAACCGTCCGACTTCACTCTGATCTTGACGTTGTAGTCGACGACCCGTTTGACGGGCACCAGCACTTTCATTGACTCTGCGCTCCCCAGATCTTGGAAATTCGGCTCCAGAAATACGACAATGCGCCTTGTGCGCGCCAGTGGTGGCCGCGCAGAGCCGATCGCGCGATTGCTGCCGTGCGGGTCGATCACTGTCGCGCAGTCTGGACCCGCGCCCGTACTTCGATCACGATTTCTCGCACATGCGAAATAAGCCTAGGCGGTGTCATTTTGCAAGTCAATCGTGTGACAATTCGTGATCGGCGTGATTTTGGCGCAGCGCCATGCGAGAGGCGAGCAACATCTGAGCCTTCCGTTGCGTCACGTCTGGGAAGTTGCCTAAAGTCCGCAACGTTCAGCGCCCGGTCGGCACACCACCACTCGGCAAATTCACCCTATCCAAGGAGTACACCATGGTCGTTTCTTCGCCGGCGGCCGGCCCGGCAGGCGATCCCTCCGGTGGGGCACTCGATGACGTGGTGGTGCTCGATCTGACGCAGATGCTGGCGGGTCCGTTCGTGACCATGATGCTGGCCGACCAGGGAGCGCGGGTGATCAAGGTCGAACCGCCCGGCGGTGATGCAACTCGTCTGTTCGGTCCGTTCATGGCGGGCCAGACCGGTGTGCCGGAGGGGGGCTATGGCGGTTACTTCGGGTCGACCAATCGCAACAAGCAGTCGATCGTCATCGATCTCAAATCGGATGCCGGTCGGGAGACGCTGAAGCGGCTCGTCGCCAAGGTCGATATTCTCGTCGAGAATTTTCGCGCCGGCGTGATGGAGCGTCTCGGGCTCGGCTACGAAACGCTCATCGAGATCAATCCGCGGCTCGTTTACGGCACCATCCGCGGCTTCGGCGATCCGCGCTCGGGCCGCAGTCCCTATGCGTCCTGGCCGGCCTACGACATCGTCGCGCAGGCGATGGGCGGGATCATCGCCATCACATCGCCCACGCCGGGCGGCCCGCCGACGAAAATTGGCCCTGGAGTCGGCGATCTCATTCCAGCGATGCAGTGTGCGTTCGGCATCCTCGCGGCGTTGCATCGGGCGCGCGGAACGGGGCGCGGCCAGTTCGTCGACGTCGCCATGGTCGATGGCGTGCTTGCTGCCTGCGAGCGGCCGGTGTTCCAGTACTCCTATGACGGAGTGGCGCCCGGGCCGGAGGGCAATAGCCATCCCCTGCTGTGTCCGTACGGACTGTTTCCGGCGAAGGATGGTTGGGTTGCAATCGGCTGTCCGCATGACGAGTTCTGGCGGTTGCTCGTGCGTACGATTGGGCAGCCGGAACTGGCCGAGGATCCGCGCTATACGCTGACGCGCGACCGGCTCGATCGTCGCGCCGAAGTGGAAGGCCTAGTCACGGCGTGGACGTCGGCGCGGACCAAGGCGGAGATCACCGAGGTGCTCGGAGGCAAGATCCCATTCGGGCCGGTGCGCGGTCTCGATGAGATCTTCGATGATGCGCACACGCGGGCGCGCGGAATGGTCGCCGACGTCGAGTTGCCGGGCATCACCGATCGGAAGGTGCAGGTCGCGAATACGGCGGTGAAGTTGTCGGAAACGCCGGGAGGTGTGCGAATGCGCGCGCCGCTGACCGGTGAGCACACCGCTGAAGTACTCGCCGAATTTGGGTTCGAGGCCGCTGAGATCGAGCGCCTCAAGGCCGAGCGCGCGGTCGTTTGACCGATCACCCCGTCGACCGCGCCCGGGGATGTGCGAGATCGTAGACCTTCAGCATCCGATCGCGATCGACCTCGGTGTAAACCTGGGTGGTCGACAGGGAGGCGTGGCCGAGCAACTCTTGGATCTGGCGCAAGTCGGCGCCCGAGGACAGCAAATGGGTTGCAAACGAGTGGCGCAGCGCGTGCGGCGTCGCGGTTTGGGGCAAACCGAGCGAGCTGCGCAGGCGCTCCATCAGAAGCTGGATGATGCGTGGCGATAGCGGTCCCCCTTTGGCGCCGCGGAAAATCGGCTCGCCGCGTTCGAGTGGGAACGGGCAGAGTGCGAGATAGCGCGCGACGGCCTTCTGGATCGTGGGAAGGATGGGGACCAGACGTTCCTTGCCGCCCTTGCCGACGATGCGCAGCACGTCGCGGCCGGGTGTCGGGGCGTCTTCGAGTTTCAGGCCCAGCGCCTCTGAAATGCGCAGTCCGGCGCCGTAGAGCAGCAGCAGCACGGCCGTATCTCGGGCGCCGGTCCAGTCGTTGTTGGTGGTGCTGTCCTCGGCGACGACATCGACCGCCTTGGCTATGGTGAGCGGCTTGGGCAGGCCGCGAGGTACGCGGGGCGTGCTGACCTTGAGGATCGCGTGATTTTTCAGCGTGGCGTTGGCTTCGAGCCAGCGGAAGAATTGGCGGAATGACGACATCGAGCGCGCCAGCGACCGGTTCTCGACGCCGGCACGCCGGCGGTGGGCGAGGAAGGCGCGGATCGCCTGCGCGTTGAGCTGGCGCACGTCACCGAGACAGGGAGCATGACCAAGGCGATCAGCGAGCCACCGGCAGAGCTGCCGCCAGTCGCGTTCGTAGGCATCGATGGTTCGCGGGCTGGCGTTGCGCTCGTGCGCGAGATGGTCGCGCCAGCCGGCGAGGGCGTCGTCGAGATCGCCGGAGAGGGGCAGCTCACCGCTCTCGTGCATGGCCTGGATTGCTCCGTCACAACGCGCCGCGCGTTCCGATACCGTCCAGCGCTCGGCTGCTTCGGTTAAGAAAAGGTTAACGGGCGCGGGCGCTGCGGATTCGGCGGGCCGCGGCGCTCTTGCATGGCCGGTACCCCGAGCCCATTCTTGCCCAGTTGCCCCCCAGCAGGTATGTTGCAGCGCGATATGCCGAAATTCTGCCGCCACTCTGTGAGAGCAGGATCCAGTTTTCATTTTGGCCGCCGATGGAGCGCGCCACCCACCCGGTCCTGTGAATGTCCGCCTCCACAACTGCTTCGGCCATCGATATGGCGCGCCTCGGCCGCCTTGAGGGCGTCCCCGACGGTGCGCGCGTCGTCGTTGCGATGTCGGGTGGTGTGGACAGTTCCGTCGCGGCGGGTCTCGTCAAGGCGGCTGGCTATGACGCTGTTGGCATCACGCTCCAGCTTTACGACCACGGCGCCGCGACGGGCAAGAAGGGCGCCTGCTGCGCCGGCCAGGATATTCATGACGCCCGCCGGGTTGCCGAGCACATCGGCATCCCGCACTACGTCCTCGACTACGAGGCCCGTTTCCGCGAGTCCGTGATCGCGCCGTTCGCCGAGAGCTACCTCGCCGGCGAGACGCCAATTCCCTGCATCGCCTGCAACCGGAGCATCAAGTTTTCGGGGCTCCTCGACACCGCACGCGAGATCGGAGGAGCGGCGCTGGTCACCGGCCACTACGTCGACCGCCGGATCGCCAATGGCCGACCCGCGCTGTACCGGCCGAAGGACGAGAGCCGCGATCAGAGCTACTTCCTGTTCGCCACCACCCGCAGCGAATTGGATTACATTCGTTTTCCGCTTGGCGCCTTGCACAAGAGCGAGGTGCGCGAGGTCGCTCGCGTGCTGGACCTGCCTGTTGCTGAGAAGGCTGATAGCCAGGACATCTGCTTCGTGCCTCAAGGCCGTTACAGCGACCTGATCGAACGGCTCCGCCCCGACGCCATTGCGCCTGGTAACATCGTTCATGTCGATGGGCGCGTGCTCGGCCGCCACGACGGCATCGTTGGTTTCACCGTTGGCCAGCGTCGCGGGCTTGGGGTTACAGGCCGCGAGCCGCTGTACGTGGTGCGGCTGAATGCCGACCGAGCCGAGGTTGTGGTTGGACCGCGAGACAGCTTGCGCGTACGCACGATTATGCTTAAAGACGTAAATTGGCTCGGTGACGAGCGAGGGACGGACGGGGACAGCGCACCAGAACGGGTGCGCGTTCGTGTGCGCTCCTCCCAGGAGCCGCAAGCTGCTTTGATCTCCCGCAGCGCGGGAAATGCGACGGTTGCTTTGGGCGACGGAGAGTTCGGGGTGGCTCCAGGACAGGCGTGCGTCTTCTACTCCAGCGATTCCGAGGCACGCGTCCTCGGCGGCGGGTGGATCATCGCGACGTCCCCCAATGTTAGTGAAGCGGAGCGGTTGGCAGGGGCGGGTCCGGATGACGGAACCTCGTCCATGCGCGTGGTGGCGGACGGCGGGCCGGGCGTGGGTGCGCCTGTCCAGTCATCGGCACGGTAGAACTGGGCCGGTCAAGGACTTCTGTCCGGCGACCATGGCAGCACTTGCGAGGAATGACGTCGATGTTGCGTTCTGATGACCGGCACGAGGCGGGGCGGATGCAGAGTGGGTCAATGGGTCGATCGGTAGCGGCTCAGATGGATGAGGCGTCGATCAAGAGCGCCTATCGGCGCTGGGCGCCGGTGTATGACAACACCTTCGGTCGTTTCACGACGGAAGGGCGGCGTCATGCAGTCGAGATCATCAACCAGCGCAGCGGTCGAGTCCTCGAAGTTGGGGTTGGCACGGGACTGTCCCTGCCGGAGTATCGCCGCGGGCTCGAGATCGTCGGCATCGACCTCTCGCCCGAGATGCTCGAAAAGGCGCGGGAGAAGGTCGAGGAGGAAGGTCTCACCAACGTCACCGGCCTCCACGAGATGGACGCGACCGAACTGACCTTCCCGACCGCGTCGTTCGATACGGTCGTCGCCATGTACGTGATGACCGTTGTGCCCGATCCGGAAAAGGTCATGCGCGAGCTCGCGCGGGTCTGCAAGGTTGGCGGCGAAGTCATGCTGATCAACCATTTCAGTCAGGAAGAGGGCGTGCGCGGCTGGGTCGAGCGGCGGATGGCGCCGTTCGCGGACAAGCTCGGCTGGCGTCCAGTCTTCGACGTCGATCGCGTGATGGTCTGCGACAACCTCAAGGTCGTCGGCCGCCGGGCGCTGCGCCCGTGGGGATTGTTCACGATCCTGCGGTTCGAAAAGATCCGCGAAGTCGCGGCCCAGGCTGAAGCCGCGGAGTAATTACAAC
>LNEA01000613.1 GCA_001464855.1 Rhizobiales bacterium Ga0077530 | reverse complement strand
GGTTGGGCGACCGTGACCAGCATGATGTAGAGCGCCGTCGTCGGCACGCCCGCGCCCATCAGGATGCATGCGATGGCGATGAACGTCATCGTCAGAAAAAGCGTGAGCTGATTGAGTGTGAAAATCTCCCAGGGCGCAAACGAAAGAGCAGCGTGAAAGATCTTGCCGAGGTCCTGCGCTGTACCGGTCACCATGAACCCGAGGCGGAATGCCAGACCGGTGAGCGAGACGACGCCAATGACGATGCCGACCGCCGCGCAGATGGCACCGACCGCGAGCGCACCGCGTGCGCCGTGCTGGAGGGCATCGGCAAACTCGGTCCAGTGCACGCGCTTTTTTGGATTGACGAGGCCGATCGCGATCGCCGTCGTGATGCCCCAGAACGCCGCCATGTATGGCGTGTAACCTGAGAACAGCACATACAGCAGGACCGCCAGTGGCAGCACAGCCGGCCACCCCTGCGCCAGCACAGGTCCGAGGCGCGGCATGTCTTTGGGCTCGACTCCTTTCAGGCCGAGACGCTTGGCCTCGAAGTGGACGATGACCATCACGCCGAGATAGTGCATCGCTGCCGGCACGATGGCCGCGAGCGCGATCTGGCTGTAGGGCATCTTGAGGTACTCGGCCATGATGAAGGCCGCGGCCCCCATGATCGGCGGCGTGACCTGTCCGCCGGCGCTGGCCGCAGCCTCTACGCCGCCGGCAAAGTGGGCCGGATAACCGAGACGCTTCATGTTCGGGATCGTCAGCGAACCCGTCGAGACAACGTTGGCGACGGCTGAGCCTGAGATCGTTCCGAACAATGCCGAAGAGACGACGGATACCTTTGCGGGGCCGCCGATGAAACGACCGGCCACGACCGTCGAAAAATCGACGAACAACTGGCCGAGCCCCATGCGCTGCGCGACTGAGCCGAACACGACGAACAGAAACACCACCGTCGAGACGATCCATAACGCGATGCCGAACAGCCCTTCTGCGGGGAAGTAGATGTGGTTGATGAACTGCCGCCAGGTGACGCCCGGGTGCATCAGGATCTGGAACGGCATGTGCTGCCCGTAGAGGGCGAACAAAATGAAGCAGATAATGATGATCGGCAGCACCCATCCAACGGTGCGCCGTGTCGCTTCCAATACGAGAACCGTGAGCGCGGTGCCGAGTATGACGTCGATGTCGGCGGGATTGCCCTGCCGCATCGCCTGTTCGGCGAGCTTCCATGGCGTGCCCTGCCACGTGCCACTGAAACCGTCCCAGGAAATGCCGATCCATAGCGCCGCAAACACCGCGACGAATCCTGCGGCCCAATCCCATATCGGCACGCCAAGTATATACCAGCGGGATGCCGCGACCGGCCCGCTCGGGCTGCCGCGCCGCGCCGGATAAAGCAGAAAGATCAGGAACAGCACGCCGGAGAGGTGGATCCCCATGTGCCAATGGTCGATCGGAAATCCAATGCCGGCGGTGACGTAGTGATAGAACGAAGTTGCCGAGGTGCTGTTGCAGGGGCCGGACGCGCCGCTCGCTCTCGAACTCCTCCTCGATCTCTCGCGCTCGTTGCGCATCGATGGCTGAGGTGTCGGAGCTGGCAGCCGTCATGGGGTCATTCCGGTGTTCGATGGAAACAATACGGCCGGCGCGCAGGGAAGCACGCCGGCCGTATAAATGTCAGCGGTATCGCAGGCTCACTTCAAGATGCCCTTCTCGCGATAGAACTTCTCGGCGCCGGGATGAATCGGCGTCTTGACCGCGCTCAACGCGCTGGCGAGCTGGATCTCTTTCGCTTTGGCGTGGCCGCTGTCGAGGAGCTTGCGAGCGGTGTCCGTCCACATCGCCGCCGTGATGTCGTAGATGAGCTTCTCGGGCGTATCGGCGGAGACGACCCACTGCGCACCGACAGCGACGGATTTCGTCGTGCCAGCGACTCCGTCGTAGGACTTACCGGGGATCTCGGCGTCGTAGTAATACGGCACTTCCTTCACGAACGCCGCCCGCTCTGCGTCTGACATCGAATAGAGCTCGATGCCCTTTGTCGCCGCAAGCTGCGAGATCGCACCGATCGGCCAACCACCGACGATGAAGAACGCATCGAGCTGTCCGTCCGCAAGGCGGTCGGCGCTCTGCTGCGGGTTCAACTCGGCCGCTTGGATGTCGCTCTTTGCGATGCCGTTGATCCTGAGCAATTCGAGCACAGCCACCTGCGTGCCCGACCCGGCGGTGAAGATCCCGACCTTTTTGCCCTTCAGCTCCTTGATCGAGCCGAGCTTGCCGCCCTTCGGCAGCACGAGATGCAGATGCTCGGGGAACAGGTTGGCAATGACGCGCAGCTTGTCGAACTTCTTCTCGAATTTCCCCTGGCCGTTGAAAGCCTGGAAAACGATGTCCGCCGATGCGAGGCCGGATTCGGCCTGACCCGACTGGATCGCCGTGACGTTGGCGACGGAGGCGTTCGACGACTGCGCGATGGCGACGAGCCCTGGCACGCCGCACGAGCCGCCCTTGTCGCACGCCGTGGCGCCGGGCGGGCTCGAAATGATGTTGGCGAGCAGGCCGGCAATCGGGAAGTACGTGCCGCCGGCGCCGCCTGATGTAATGCGGAAGAACTTCATGTCCTGCGCAAAGGCCGCGCCGCCAAAGCCAAGCGCCAATGGCGCGCCCGCCATCATCCCCATGAACTGGCGCCGAGACGAAAACTGACTGCTCATTGGTACCTTCCTCCATTCGCGGCGGCCGCCCGATCAGCGACCTCATCTGCACACCGTACTAAAGTATGCGTCAAATTCCAGCGTACGGCCAGCCCATAGCGCACGCAGACCGCTGCCTGCGCGGGCACTTTTGGCACCAACAAGGCTAACGCGGCCCGCTTGTCCTAGTGCTTGTGGCCGCCGCTCGGCTGAGAACCCAAGGGGGCGACGCCGTACTCGACCGCCACCTCACCGGCGCGCTCGAACCGCAGCACACCTTTCACGACATCATCGGCCTTGAGCGGTTTGGCGATATCCATGAACATCAGGTGATAGCTGCCGGGCCTCAGCTCCACCGTCTCGCCGGGCTTGATTTCGAGGCCCTTCGGCAGTTGCCGCATGCGCATGACATTGTCGGTCATGGTCATCTCGTGGACCTCGACCTTTTTCGCGGCTTCGATGGTGCCGCCAATGAGCCTGTCGGCCTCCTTGCCGGTGTTGGTGATCTTGAGGAAGCCGGCGGCGACGCGCGCACCGCCCGGAGTCGCGCGTGACCATGGCGCTTCGATTACCAGCGATCCAGCCTTATACGTTTTGGCAGCCGCGCCATGCGCCCCATGGTCGTGCGCCGGAGTTTTTGCCTGGACGAGGCGGAGCACTGGCGCTGGAAATTTCAAGTCGTGCGTCGATTGGCCAGCCGCGGCAACTTCGGCCCACGCCTGCTGGCCCTGCTCACACTCCTGGATCGTCGGGAAGTGAAGGCGCGAGCCGCCCGACAGCGTTTTGGCCATAAAGCCGACGAAGACGAACTCGTCGTAGTTGTCGTCCGCGAGCCGCCCGTTCCACACGATTTCCCGGACACCCTCCTTGAGGACGGCGCCGTGATAGTACGGATGTGCCTCGGCATATGCGCCGCGCGTCGTCTCGATCGTCCAGCCCGGCTTCGGCATCGGCTTGACGCCGATGACACCCTCGGGAATTTGAACGCGCACGCGCAATGTCGGCGATCCATCACAGCCATGTGGCACGCGCACGATGGCCTTGTACGGTGCGCCGACAGTCGCTTCCTGTCGTTCGAGCGAGGGATGGGCGTCCACCGCACCCGCCGAGAGCACGGCGAGCGTTGCAGCAACCGCGCCGACTGTTTTTCTGATCATAGATCCTATCTCCTTCAGTAAATGCAATCGTGATCGCTCGCTCACCAGCGGTACTTGACGCCCGCAAAAACCGCGCGACCTGTGCCCGGCTCGAACAGCGGTGACGCGGCGTTGGCGACATTGATGATGCTGGCGCTGGCGATGTAGGCGGTGTCGGCGAGGTTGCGGGCTTCGACGTACGCCGAGAACGGGCCGCCATTGTCGAAGCCCAGTTTCAAGCCCCAAATGCCGTAGCCCTCGGTCTTGAGCGTATTGGCGCTATCGACGAAGTAGGCCTGCGGTGCCCATTCGACGTTGGGGCCGAAGAACACGCCGCTCGGGTGCTTGTAGAGCAGTTCAGCCCGTAGGAAGTGGCGCGGCGCACCCGGCAGCTCGTTGTTGCCGAATGTCGGATCATTGTCGAAGTGGAAGTCGTTGAGCGTGTAGGCGACATTGAGCCAAAGCCGATCCGGCGACGGACCCGGCGCCATCATCCCTTTCAGCACGGCGACGCCGAAGCCGATCTCCAGACCTTGATGGATCGTCTTGTCGGCGTTCGATACCTGGCAATTGCCAAAGGCCGAGTAGAGGCACTGCAGCTCGTTGTCGATTTCGGCACGATAGGCCGCGAGATCCCAGGTGAAATCCTCACGACGACCGCGCGTACCGATTTCGATCGTCGTGGCACGCTGCGCCTTGATGTCAGTGAACGGTACCGCAGGATTGGGAAACGATGTGCTCTCGCCGAAGCTCGGAACCTCGGCGCTGCGCGAGATGTTGAAGAAGCCCTGCCACTTCGGCGCGATGTCCCAGAGCAGGCCTACCTTCGGGCTCCACAGGTCGAACTCCGTCGATCCGGACGTAGTGCCCACCCTCGCATCCCGGTCGCGCGTCGCATGAAGGAACTGTGTCCCCGCGACAAGTGCGACTTGCGGCAGGAAGTAGAGAGAGTTCTCAAAATAAGCGGCGATGTTCTCGGATTTGTCGAGTGAACTGGAAAGCAACGCGCCCCTCACAGCATTCGGCCCATTGGCGAACTGCTTGTTGTCCACGGTTCCATTGTGAGTCTGGATGCCGGCGAGGAAGCGATTGCGATAGCCGCCGACAAATCGCTCGTCGGTCAGACGGGCGAAGGCGCCGTAGTCCTCGTACTGATAGTCGAGCCACTGGAAGATCGGGTGCATCAGGTGGCGGTCGGCGTAGAACGCGCCAAACTCGACCATCGTGCCTGGTGCGACGCGGATCGTCGTCTTGTTGGCCACGCGCCATGCGTCGATATTGCGCTGCCAGTCGTTGGCGACGTTGATGGCCGCGGCCACCGTCGGATCGGTCAGCGCCTGCGCGCGCGTCACGCCGCCGGGGATGCGCTGCATGATATCGCTGACGCCGAAGAAGAACCGCGTCTCGACATTCTCTGACAGCCGGAGGCCGATGTTGCCGCTCGCGCGCGTCGACTCACCCCAGCTATGGTCACGAAAGCCGTCCTCCATTCGCGCCCGCAACACTCGACTGGAGACGATGGAAGCCGAAGCTACCGATGTCGGCACTCGCGGATATGCCGCTCGCGTCGCGGCCGGTAGGCGTCACGAAATTGATTGCGCCACCCAGCGAATTGGCGCCGAACTGCAGGGCGTTGCCGCCCTTGTAGACTTCGACGTAGCGGTAGGCGCTCGGATCGATCTCCTGAAAATCGCCGTATCCATCCGCGGTGTTGAGCGGGATGCCGTTCTGATAGAGCTGAATGCTGCGCAGGTGAAAGTTGCGCGACAAGCTCGAACCCCGAATCGACAGACGCGTATCTTCGCCCCACTTCGGCTGCGCGAAAACGCCCGGTACATAGTCGAGAACATCCTTGATCGTCGTCGCCGGCGTGGTTGTTTTGTACGCCGTCTCCGGCACGACAACGACTGAACCTGGTACCTTGGCGAGATCGGCCTGGACTTGAGCGGTCGTGGGCACCGTCAAGCTGCCGCCTTGCACACCCACGACGTCCGATGCAGCCACAGCCGATGCCGC
>LNEA01000612.1 GCA_001464855.1 Rhizobiales bacterium Ga0077530 | reverse complement strand
GCGGCTTTCGCCTTGGCCTTCGGCACTTCGACGACGAGACCGGGAATCTGCTGGGCGGTCTGCGCCTGAGCGCCATTGAACAGCGCGACGCCGACCCCGCATGAGACGGCCACCGTTATGACGGATCGCAAATTCAGCGCGCAGGTGCTCTGCGGCGTTGGAGACAGGTACCGTGACATGGAAGGGAACTCCCCCGAGCATTTGATAGCCCACAGCGCGCCCGCGGCAGAGCCGCCGGGCTACGCACACGCTCGATTTGTCAGGCGAGAGTGGGTGGGCCGCGGGTCGGGGGCAGGACCGCACGTGGCAGCGGCCGATGCGCCGCGACGATCGCCGGGCGCAGACGCGGCGGATCAAAGGCGACAAAGTGTGGGGTCAGATCGGGCGTCGGGAGCGCCAACGCGAAGGCAAGGCCGGAGCAGACGGGGCAGCCATTCTGTGCGTCCGTGGGGACCGGCACATCTGGAAGTTGGGCGGCATCGACGCTGTTGGTGCCGCTCGGATGGCAGATCACCATCAGATCGGTCATCAGCGAGGCGCGCAGCGAATGGGCCTCGAGCATGATCGCGTTGTGGCGCACGAGCGCCGCCGCATGCAGCAGCAGGCCCAACACCACCATAAAGCTGACCATGCGGCGCAGCATTTCCTTCCTCCTGCCCGAAAGTTTACACAATTCGAGCGTCAACGCCAGCGCTCGGGCGCTCGCTTGGGATGCGGCATAGCACCCTCCCGGCGCGCCGCGTCCTTGCTATACTCGACCGGCCCCGCAAGAGGGCGAACACGAGAAAAATGGCGAGGAAAAATGGCCGACGCTCCCGAAACGATGACCGGCGCCGAATGGCTCGCGCGCACGATCCACGCCACCGGCACGACGCACGTATTCTGGATCGACGCCGTTTTGCGACGGACACTGGTCGAACTCGGCGTGCTCGGCGTCACGCGGGTGCTCGCACATTCGGAGAAATCCGCCGTCTACATGGCCGATGGTTTTGCGCGCGTCACCGGCCGCCCTGCCCTGTGCTTCGCGCAGTCCGTCGGCGCCGCCAATCTCGCCGCCGGATTGCAGGATCCGTATCTCGGCCGCAGCCCCGTCATCGCGCTGACCGGGCGTAAGATCGCCTCCCAACAACACCGCAACGCCTATCAGGAGCTGCCACACGCGCCATTGTTTGCGGCGGTGACGAAATTTGCAGCCGAAGTCGACGCCGCCGCCGACCTGCCGCGACTGCTGCGGCAGGCGTGGCGCTCGACCATGACGGGATCGCCGCGCCCTGCGCATCTCGATCTCAACGGGCGGCTTGCCGAAGTCGTCGAAATGGGCGCGGTGTCCGAACCCATCGGCGCGGGCGCGCCGTTCGATATGACGATGCCCCCGCACCGTCCGCTGCCACCGGCTGATGACATCGCCCGC